>JAFYZG010000027.1 GCA_017548825.1 Oscillospiraceae bacterium | reverse complement strand
GCGGATGTCAGGAATTCGGTTACTTCTTTCATTTCGCTTTCTCCTTTTTTTGTATTTTGATGCCGTATGTCTCTCAGTCCATCCTTGTGATAAGTTCCCTGAGGAGGGTGCTGAAATCCTTTCCGGCTTTGTTCGCAATAGCTGTTACCTCTTCGTGAGACGGCACGGAATCATAGATCCCCGCCGCCATGTTCGTCACGCAGTTTATAGCGCAGACTCTCATTCCCATGTGCTTAGCCGCGGTGGCTTCTATCGCCGTGCTCATTCCCACCGTGTCGGCGCCGAGCAGGCGGAACATGCGGATCTCAGCGGGAGTCTCGTACTGAGGTCCGGTCACCTGCAGGAACACCCCGCTGTGTACTCTGATATCCTTTTCCTGTCCTATCGAGATCGCCAGTTCCCTTAGCCCCTTATCATACAGATCCGTCACCGGTGTGAACCGCTCACCTAGCTGAGCGATGTTCTCTCCCACCAGCGGGGACGGCGTGAAGCTTGAGATATGATCCCTGAGCGCCACGAAATCGCCCGGCCTGTAGTCTGTATTAATGGCTCCGACTGCGTTGGTGAACACTGCGGTCTTCGCTCCGAGAAGTTTCAGGACGCGTATGGGGATGACCACGTCATGGACGTCGTACCCCTCATAGTAGTGTACCCGGCCCTGCATCGCGGCAACTTTCTTTCCGCCTATCTCACCGAACACCAGTTTCCCCTGGTGTCCCGCTACTGTAGACACCGGAAAACCATCTATCTCGCTGTAGGGGATCTCAGCAGCGACATCCATCGCCTCTACGAAGTGCCCGAGACCGCTTCCCAGCACCACTGCCGTATCAGGGATGAAGTCTGTTCTTTCCTTTATCTGCCTAACACAGTCAAGAAGGGTCTGATAATACCTTTCGGCATCGAACCTCCCGAACACTGCGCCTGTGATCGCGTTGTCTTCCATGTCAAAACTGTTTCCTTCTGCCTGTCAGACGGTCTTGAGTCCGAACAGATCCATGATCCTCTGGATCTCAATGTCCCAGAGTCTCCATTCGTGCCCGTAGCCTTCGTACTCCTTGAAGGACATTCTTATGCCGTTGTCTTCCGTGAATTTCTTGAAAGGCAGATACAGCTCCTCATAGTGCGGGTCCGCCGTACCGATCGAGCAGTACATGGGAGGCAGCTTGTCCCTGTTCCTTATCAGCGCAGCGCGGATATTGTCCGGTCCTGCCTTGGCCTCTTCCAGTCCGCCGTTGGCTCTGGATAGCTGCGTGATGACGTTTGCCGTCAGGAATCCGCGGTCCGCGTCGTCGAGATCCGGGATGCCCATTGAAAGGATAGCGCCGCCGCCGAACAGCTCGGGATGGTTCGCCACGTACTTTGCCACTCCGACTCCGCCCATCGACTGGCCGACGATAAAGTTCTGACTGGGATCGGATGAGGCCGGGAACCAGTTATGCACCAGCGGCATTAGTTCCTCAGTGAGGAAGTCATACATATTGAACTGCATCATAGCCTGTTTCCAGTTGGCGTAGAAGCTGTTTCCGGCGTCCGGCATCACAACGATGATCTGGCGCTCCCTGGCATACAGCTCGATGTTCGTGAGCCTGATCCAGTCGGAGCTGTCGTCAGACCCTCCGTGGAGCACCCAGAGGACTGGGTATTTCTTCCCGCTGCCGTAGAACTCTTTGGGGTCGGAAAAACGGGGCCCTATGCTGGGAAGATCCGGAAGGATCATGTGAACTGTGTTGCTTTTGCGAAGATATGCGCTTCTGAAATCAAATGAAATATGACTCATTACCGTTCTCCTCTGATCTTTATGCTTTGATTATACCATCGATTTCATACCTGTTTCATTGTCCGTCCTCTGATCCCGGTTCCGGTGTCGGCTCGGGTTCCGGAGTCGGCTCAGGTTCAGGAGTAGGTTCAGGCTCAGGTTCAGGAGCCGGTTCCAGTTTCGGTATAGACTCGCTGTATGTGTCCCCGCATCTGCTGCAGGTGTAAGTCCTGACGCCTTCTTCTTCCTCCGTGGGCTCCTTCGTCACGGAAGATGCATAGTCATGACCCAGCGCCGCGACTTCCTTTCTCTCCTCCAGGACCTCGCCGCATACCGAGCATATGACCTCTCTTGTATTTCCGCCCTGTGTGCATGTGGCGGGAACTTCCTGCTGTGTCACGTTCGGCTCATGTTCCTTTATTATCTCCCTGGTCGTGACGTATCCGCATGCCGTGCATGTCCCCTTCTCTTCTCCGGGGGCGGCGCATGTCGCTTCGGTGACCGTTTCCCAGCTGTAGCTGTGCGCCTGGGGATCGATATCGATCTCCTCCGTCTCCTCGTGTCCGCATTTCGCGCACACGCGTTTTCTGGATCCTTTGGCGGAACACGTGGCGGCCGACGTCACTGTCCACTCCCCGTATTCGTGTTCGGTACAGGGAGTTATCTCCTTTATTGTGAAAACATGGTTTCCGTTGACGTCATCGCCCCAGACGATCCTGAGTTTTGCCCCGGCGGTGCAGTTGGCGCTCACGTACGAGACTATTTCTCCCGCGCATGTGCTCCTGTCGTCGTCCGTTGCATCGCTGCCGACGGTGTAATAGAAATATCTGACAGCCCCTTCTTCCGATGATCCCGAATTCATGTCAAAGCCGCTCGCCGCAAGCCTGGAGCTGACCTCGCTGAGCAGCGCGCTGCAGTCGATGGTATCCGGCTCGGCCGGCGACCATATCACGTATGTCGAACCCTGTTTTACAGGCCGTCTGTCTTCCGTTATATACGCATGTGTCCTGTAGTAATTCAGCAGCTCCGTAAGTCCGTTGGCTTCTATATGTATCCCGTCCTGATACATGATCTCGCTTCTCGCATATCCGGTCTCCGGATCCTTGAGACACTCGTCTGTCACGTTCAGGAAAGGTATCTCAAGCTCACGGCACATGTCTTTCAGTGCCTCGTTGAACTCGTCGACCGCCTTCATGGTCAGCATCCCGTATCCCGTGTCTGTATCCCTGCTCATCGCGGGCACCGACATGACGATTATGTCTGCATAGCTGTATGCGTTCTGTATCGCGGTGATGGTGTTTTTATATGTGCTGATAAAGTAGTCCACTCTTCCCAGAAGATCGTTGGTCCCGAAGTTGAGCAGTATCCTTCTGGGACACAGCACCTTCAGGGAGGATATCGCCGTAACCGGCTCCGCATACTCGGCCAGATATACGTCTCTGTCTCCGCGTACGCTGGATATCCCCTTCCCGGGCTTTCCTATGACGTTCCTGTGGGTCAGCACTCCCTGTCCCACCATCCTGAGGAAGTTGCTGTCTCCTATGAACAGCGTCTCGTTTACATACTCTTCTCCGGCATCTTCCGTTTCCTGCAGGGATACCCCGTCCCAGACGGGATCTTCCTCCTGGGGCTGCTGCTCCTGCTGCTGTCCGTCGTCAGGAACCGGCACCGGCGGTATCTCTTCTTTTCCCCTGTTTTTCCCTGTAAGATAAACGATCGTTGTCACTGCGCTTGCAAGGATTATAAAGAAAGACAGGAAGATAACAGCTCTCTGCAGAGGGCTGTATTCACTTCCCGTCATATTTTTCCTTTTTTCACGCTTGATCCTGCTCAAGATGCGCTTTTCCTTTCGGTCAGCCTTCACAGCAGCTGTCTATAAAATCAAATACCTCTTGTGTGTATCTCTCCCTGTCGGAGAAAAATGAACAGTTATGTTTGACTCCGTCAAAGATGAGCAGCTTTTTCTTTCCGGGATGAAGCGCATAGAGTCTCCTGCTGTCCGAACAGTCGACGATGCTGTCATCTGTGCCGTGGATGAAGAGCACAGGGACCTTTGCCCTGCTGACAGGTCCGCTGGCATCCGTATTTTTAATGCTCGCTCCCTGGAGGATCCTGTATGTCACGGAACACGCTGCATTGACAGCTTCCTTGAACAGTATCCCGGAGAAATCATGTCTGAGACTCTGCAGTATCGCCTCATCCGCTCGGCAGTAACCGCAGTCATCTATGATACATACCACGTTTTTCGGAAGAGCTCTGTCAGCCGTCCTGAGCACGGAATTGCCGCCCATCGACGCGCCGTACAGCACTATTTTCTCATCGAGGTACCTGTCCGCGGCATACCTTGCCCATTCCACCACGTCCGCAGCTTCCATCCTGCCCATGGTAAGAGTCTCTCCGTCACTTTTTCCGTGCGCCCGCTGATCCACTGCGAGCACATCATAACCTGCGTCATGGAACATCTTTGAGATAAAGCCCTCTTCTCCTGCGCAGCAGAGATGCCCGTGAACGACGATAGCAATCCTGCCGGCCGCCTTATCATTCTCTGCCCTGAGGATGCTTCCCCGGAGCCGCAGTCCGTCTGTGGACATGATCTCAACGAACTCCCGGTCCCTTGTATTCCACCAGATATTGTAATTGTATGCAGCCTGCCGGTACTGGGAAGATTTCTCGGTAGGTATGATGTATTCCTTTTCCTCTTCCGGGTCATAGTTCCTGTCCGGTTTGGATGAGGACCTGATCATCGCATTGGCGTATACGGTAGCACCCGCACCTGCCACGTAAACAGCAAACAGTCCTGTCGCTGCGAGAAGTCCTTTGTAAAACCCCTTCACGTTGTGTTGCCTCCGGCATTTTTCTTTTCATCCGCTTTTCCCCGGGAACGACGCCCGGGATCCATGGCGCAATCATGCTAATAGTATATCACCGGGGAACCCTATAGCGTTGACAGATTGTTAACTCTGCAGCTGAAAGTCTTCCCCTCACCGCCGGAAAACAAAAACGGCCCTGCCATAAAAGGATGAGCCGTTTTTAAGTCAGCGGTCAAGAAGGGCTGCGGCGCCGTCTTTCACGAGAGCAAAGAACTCCCTTGTGTAAAAGTGAGGCATGAGTACCGGAAGCCCGGTGCTTCCCTTCGTGCCGATATCGGAAAAACCTGTGTTTTCCGCGATGAAACTGGCCCGGAGAAGATGATAGGAAGCCGACACTATGACCACGCTGCATTCCGACGGATCCTCTCCCCTCTCTGTCAGCAGAGCGTACGCATTCCGTATGTTCTGAACAGTATTCCTGCTTCTGTCTTCCAGAAGGATCCGTTCTTCCTGAATGCCGCGCGCGACAAGGAATTCTCTTGCACCCTCCGCCTCCGAGACAGGTTCGTTTTCTCCCTGTCCTCCTGTGGCTACGAGGATGCTGCCGGGGTTGTCCGTCAGGTATTCATAAGCCGACATCAGTCTCGCGCGGTAATCTACGGACGGTCCGTCGGTACGGATCTGTGTTCCGAGCAGGATCACATAATCTGCATCCGCAGGCGGCGTCCGGAAAGAACAGGCGATTATTGCGGCCTCGACCGCAATAAAAACTCCGGCACAGAGACCCGCAAGGATCAGAAAAACCTTCTGCCATCTACGTTCTCTGGCTGCTTTGGTTTTCCACGCGGCTCCGACCGCGATCATGAATAACCCCAGACCGAGATAAAAGAAATTGAAGATACCGCCCGTCCCTAATATCGAAAGGACTGTAACGCCGTAAAGAGAAGAAATGATCCCTGCGGCGAGAATCAGGATCTTAAGCATCTGCCCCGTTCCTTTTCTGATTAATTGTCTGCCCGGATCACAGAGGCTTCTTCCGGATCGCCCCCGAGGCTCTGGGGTATTTCGCTGGGCACTTCCCAGTTTGCACCACCTCTATGACGCATCTTTTTTCTCCGGTGGGCAGTTCTGTTTCATGCACTTCTTTTACTTCCCCCCTGAGCTCTTTCAGCGCATTGGCAGACAGAGATATCTCCTCTTCAGCGGCAGGCCCCTTCATGGCGAGAAGAGTCCCTCCTTCCTTCAGAAGAGGAAGTGTGTACTCCAGCAGCACGGGCAGAGGCGCAACTGCTCTCGCGGTGACCACGTCAAAGGAACCTCTCAGTGCGCTTCTCGCTGCCTCTTCGCTCCTCATATGCGTGCCTGCGACCTTATAGCCGAGCTTCTCCGCTGTACGGCAGACGAACTCCAGTTTTTTGTTCGTCGCCTCGATAAGCGTCATGTCGACGTCATCTCTAATGATCCTTATGACCATCCCGGGAAATCCTGCACCGGTCCCAACGTCTGCGACTCTGGCGCCTTCCGGGATGAGGGGGACCACGCTCAGGCAGTCAATGATGTTCCTGACTTCCATATCATCCGGGTCCGTGATCGCCGTCAGATTGAACTGTTTGTTCGTCTCTGCGACTTCCCCGGCATATCTGTCAAGATCATCCAGTTTTCCGGGAGCAAGAGCGATCCTGTTTGCTGCCGCCCACTCTCCGACTCTTTCTTTATTGATCATCGGCAGACCCCCTTCCTTTATCTCTTCCGTGCTTCGCGAGCCACACGGAAAGCACCTGCAGATCCGCGGGGTTCACTCCGCTGATCCTTGCTGCCTGGCCGAATGATACGGGTCTGATGCGGTCAAGCTTGTCAGCTGCTTCCAGCCTGAGTCCCCTGATGCTCTTGTAATCTATCCCTTCAGGCAGTTCCATCTCGTCTTCCCTGCTCAGTTTGTCTGCGAGCGCGGACTGACGCTTCAGATAACCCTCGTACTTTATCTCTATCTCTGCTTTTTGCTGCACCTTTGCAGACGGTGCATCCCCGTCCGGATGCAGGAACGGAAGCAGATCGGTATACCTGACGTTCGGTCTCTTGAGAAGAGCATCGGCGCTTATGCCTCCCGTGAGAGGGCTCTCTCCGAGAGAAGTAAGCATACCGTTGATCTCGTCAGTGGCATGTATGACAGTATTCCTTATGTGTTCCAGTTCATTTTCAAGCGCATTATGGTTTGCGAGATAGACCTGATACTTCTCCTCCGGGAGCAGTCCCAGCGTTCTTCCCTTCTCACACATCCTCTCGTCGGCATTGTCCTGCCGGAGGATGAGACGGTACTCGCATCTTGACGTCATCATCCTGTATGGGTCATTGACGCCCTTCGTCACAAGGTCATCGATGAGCGTGCCGATGTATGCTTCCTTCCTGGAGAGCACAAAAGGTTCCCTTCCCAGCACCGTGTGCGCTGCATTGACTCCTGCCACGAAGCCCTGTACCGCAGCTTCCTCATATCCGGACGTTCCGTTGAACTGTCCCGCTCCGAACAGTCCCTTTATCCTCTTGCTCTGCAGGGTTGCGTAAAGCTCCGTGGGATCGCAGCAGTCATACTCTATCGCGTAGGCCGGTCTCATTATCTCCACATGTTCCAGTCCCTTTATGGTCCTGTACATCTCATACTGCACGTCAAGCGGCAGAGATGAGCTCATTCCCTGCAGATACATCTCCTCTGTATTCGCGCCGCAGGGCTCTATGAACAGCTGATGTCTCTTCTTGTCAGGGAATCTGACGACCTTGTCTTCGATGGATGGACAGTATCTCGGGCCTATCCCGACTATGGCTCCTCCATACAGAGGACTTCTGGACAGATTCCTTCTTATCACTTCATGTGTCTGCTCATTGGTGTAGGCGATCCAGCAGCATCTGGTGTTCTCAAGAGGTTCCGTCCTGTCAAAGCAGAACGGAACTATGTTCTCGTCGCCGTCCTGTCTCTCAAGGACAGAATAATCAATGCTCCTGCTGTGGACTCTGGCCGGCGTACCGGTTTTGAATCTTCTGATGGGAAGCCCCAGATCCACGAGATTCTGCGTGAGCCTGTCCGCAGGGCATACTCCGTCAGGGCCGCTGTGCCTTACAGCATCTCCGACGAAGATCTTTCCGCCCAGATACGTTCCGGTGCAGATCACCGCTGCCTTGCATGGAAAGTCTCCTCCGAGAGAAGTCTTTATCCCGCTTACAGCTCCGTTCTCGGTTCTTATCTCGATCACTTCGTCCTGGAAGATATCAAGATTCGGCTCCGCTTCCAGCGCAGCCTTCATATATCTGTGATATGCCCTTCTGTCGCTCTGCACTCTCAGGGAATGCACCGCAGGGCCTTTGGCAAGATTCAACATCCTGCTCTGCAGCATGGTGGCGTCAGCCGCCTTCCCCATCTCCCCTCCGAGGGCATCCAATTCCATCACCAGATGTCCCTTGCCGGTCCCTCCTATAGACGGGTTGCAGGGCATGTTGCCTATCGCGTCCAGGGTGATCGTGAACACTGCTGTTCTGCAGCCCAGCCTGGCCGCGGCAAGCGCCGCTTCTATTCCGGCATGTCCCGCCCCGATCACGGCTACATCATAACTCTTATATTCAAACATCCTTCTTTTCTCTTTCCGATGTTGTCATTTACCTACGCAGAAATCCCTGAAGACAGCGTCGATGACCTCTTCCGAGGCATTTTCTCCGCTGAGTTCGTAGAGCACTGAAAGCGCTTCATCCAGAAGCGCGTAGCAGACATCCAGAGTGTATCCTTTCTGGAGCGCTCCCGCGGCTTCACTCAGTGCATCGTACGCCCTCACGGCACAGCTCCTCTGCCGCTCGTTCGCCAGCAGCGGGCTGTCGGTGTCGAACCCCGATACGCCTGCCATCTCGGCAATGGCATTCTCCAGTTTTTCGAGCGCTCCTTCCTCTACAGCGGATATCTCCACCCAGGACGGGAACGCCTCCTTGAGCTTCTCCGTGTCCGCGACAGCGGGAAGGTCGTTCTTGTTTATTACGGCAAGCACCTGCCTGTCTCTGAGTTCTCCGATCAGCGCCAGATCGTCCTCATCGAGAGGTCTTGAGACATCAAATACCGCCAGGATCAGGGAAGACCTGAGAAGTCTGTTCCTCGCCCTGTCTATCCCTATCCGCTCCACCTCTCCGGAAGCATTCTCCCTTATTCCCGCCGTGTCGGCAAGCATGAGGGTCAATCCTCCGAGAGTGACCTGCTCTTCAATGATATCCCTGGTCGTCCCTGCTTCAGGAGAAACTATCGCCTTCTCATATCCTGAGATCAGGTTGAGTATCGTGCTCTTGCCCACGTTCGGGCTTCCGACGATGGCTGCGGGGATGCCTCTGAGAAGCTTCTGTCCCGCGTCATACCTCTTTATGAGAGATGAGAGATCGGAAGCAAGATCGGTCACCTCTTCCGTCAGCTGTTCCCTGTCTGCTTCGTCCACATCCTCCTCGGGAAAATCTATCTCTGCGGCGATCTGAGTCTGGACAGCCAGGATCCTGTCTCTGTACTCCTGTGTGCGCCTGGCGAGAGAGCCTTCTGCCTGTGATGCCGCGGCTCTTTCCCCCTGTGCGGACGCCGCGTTGACGATCTCCATGACCGCCTCGGCTTCCGTCAGGCTGATGCGTCCGCTCAGAAAAGCTCTTCTTGTGAATTCTCCCCTTCCTGCAGGCTCCGCTCCGCTGTCAAGCACAGCCCTGAGCACCGCCTGTATGCCGGCTTCCCCTCCGTGACACTGCAGTTCGGCCACATCTTCCCCCGTATAGCTCCTGGGGGCGCGGAAACAAAGCAGCACACACTGATCTATAAGTTCGCCCTCCGCCGTGTGGACCGTTCCGAATGCCGCGGTATACCCGGGCATAGATGTTATGTCTCTTTTGTTCCGGGGGCGGAACACTTTTGCCGCAGTCTCAAGGGCTTCCGGACCCGAGATCCTTACGATGCTTATGCCGCCTTTTCCCGCGGGCGTTGATATGGCCGCTATCGTTGACAGTCTGTGATCCATTTCAGACCTTCTCCTCTATCTCCTGTTCTGCCTCTCTGAGAATGGTGTCCACGTCCATTCCGGCTATGTCCAGGCCTTCAGCTTTTATACACATCGTGTCCTTTATCCCGAAGAACCCGGCGAACACGTCTCTGACATAGCTGTATCCGTGGTCAATCTCCGGGATCGCTCCGCCCGCGGTGGTAACAAAGACCATTCTTTTGGCTTTACAAAGTCCCAGCGCCTCTCCCTGCTCGGTGTATATGAACGTGAGCTCTCTGACGCACAGATGCTCGATATAGCACTTGAGCACTGCCGGTACGGAAAGATCCCAGAACGGGGCGGCAACTACGATGTTCTCCGCGTCCCTGAACTGCTTCGCGAGATCGAACATGCTGTCCGAGAACTCTTTGCGGGCGATAAACGCCTCTCTTTTCTCCAGCGTCTCCCGATCCACCGGGACAAGCCCTTTATCGTAAAGGTCGAGCCTCACGACGTCATCCGAAATCTTCCTTGCAGCTTTCTCTGCGAGAGGAAGCGTCCTGGACTCCGCTCTCGCGCATGCGTTGATCAGCAGTACCATTTTATATCCCCTTTCAATCAAATATCTGTTGTGTATTTCCTACCGGAAGAAAAAAGGTCAAAGGTATCCTGTCCCTCGTATAAACGGGGACACGCCGACCTTTGACCTCGGTGTGTCTTATAATTCGATTTTTCCGTAAAGGTTACCGATAAACTCTTCCTGGCTCTTGAGCTCTTTCCTTACAGGGATAGGTGTCTTGACCTGAGGTGTGGAAGCAGTCTGCCTGTTGTTCCTGTTCTCTCCCCCGTCATTCTTCCTTCCGCCGCGGTTGCGGTTCCTGCGGTCCTGAGAGGCCCCCTCCAGAGTTATGATGACCTTCCTGTAGGGTTCCGTCCCTATGGAGTGGGAAGAAACGCCGTCTATCTTCTGGACTGCAGCGTGTACTATCCTGCGCTCATAAGGATTCATGGGCTCGAGCGTCTGGCTGCGCCTTGTCTTCTTGACCTTGGCTGCCATCTTGGCTGCCAGTTCCTTGAGAGACTCCTCGCGGCGGGCACGGTACCCTTCTATATCAAGGGTGATCCTGCAGTACTCTCCGTCCTCTCTGGACGATGCCACCGTGCACAGATACTGGAGCGCATCCATCGTGTCTCCGCGTCTGCCGATCAGGACCGGGGCATCCTCTCCGTTGAGGATTATCCTTATGCCTCTCTCGGTCCTTGCAAAGGAATAATCGATCTTCTCAAGGCCCATAACAGCAGCGATCTGCTTGAGATATGCCAGAGCATAGACTGCGCGTGCGGGCAGATCCTTCTCTTCCACCGGCTCCAGAACTTCTTCCGGACCGTCGTCTTCCTGTGCTGCGCTGTCCTCAGCCGCCGGTTTGACCTCTTCCTTTTTCTGCTCCTTGGCTTCTTCCTTTCTGGAATTGTCGCGGTTCTTGTTGTTCTTGTTCTTTTTCTTCTTGTTGCGGCTGTTCTTTGACTCCTGGGTCCCGGCCGCCGCATCGCTCTTCTCTTCCTTCTTCTCGGGCTGCGGCTCTTTTTCCTGCTTTACGTTCCCGGAAGCGTTCTTCTGATCCTTGTTCTTCTGATTCTTCTGGTTTTTCTGGTTCTTCTGATCCTTGTTCTTTTCTCCCCCGGTCTTTCCGTTCTCGTCCGATCCGTAATCCCTGAACAGCTCGTTCAGCGAAAAATCGTCCTCTTTGACCTTGACGGATATCTTGGCGGGTTTCGAGAAAAACAAAACTTTCTGGGGCATTTCGATGATCTGGTAGGTCACATCATCGCGGGAGACCCCAAGCTCCCGGCAGGCAAGATCCAGCGCCTCTTCCACTGTCTTGCCCCGCATCACGATCTCAGACATTGCAATACCTCTCTTATTCGTCTCCGTACCGCTCTTTGTCTATTTCCCGTGCGCGCTGCAGGCGGATCCTGTCAGCTTCAGATGCAGAAACTTCCTTTTCCGTTACCTCGCCCGTCGCTTTGTCAACGACCGGCACCGTTTTTCTTGCATTCTTTTCCTTCTTCTTCTGTTTGATCTTCTCGAGCAGTTCTTCCTTGAGCTTCTCCGGATCATAGAGTTTGTTCAGGATCACGTTCTGAAGAAGTGACAGCAGGTTTGAAAAGCCCCAGTACAGGCTGAATCCCAGCGGATACATAAAAGAAAACACCGCGAACAGGATGCTTGTGGAGATGACAGTAGTACGCATCTGTCCTGCCGCGTTTCCGCTCATGGATCCAGAGCTTTTCATCATGAAGGCAGTTGAAATGATCTGGGTAACGATAGAAAACAGCGGTATCAACAGAGCTAGGCTCAACGCCAGCTCGGGTTTGCTATAGAGATTTATGCTTCCGATGCTCATGTCAAGATCCTTGATCTTGGCAAGTTCGCTGCCGTACTCGGCAGTGAATTCGGAAAACGCCGCGAAATTGCTCTTGACCTGTCCGATGACGTAGGTCTCCACCATCCTGTCGTTGGCATTGACCGTCGTTCCGGCCGCAGCCAGGAGCTCGATCGTCTTCGCGGAAAGCGAAGAGATGAGAGTCTTGGGCAGCGTGAGCATGTATGTAAGGGGTTTATAGATGACTTCGACCAGTCCGAACATGATAAGAAGGTTGATGGCCATCGGCGCGCACCCTGCGGTGGGGCTGTAACCGTAATCCATCTGCAGCTTCGTAAGCTCTTCATTGAGCTTGTTCTGGTCGTTCTTATATCTTGTCCTGAGGTCCTCGATCATGGGGTTGAAGGCAGACATCGTGGCTGTCGCCTTGTGCTGCTTTACGCTTATCGGGAACATCAGGATCTTTGTCAGCAGCGTGAAGAGGAACAGTGCCGCTACATAAGAGAGAGGCAGGTGGAGGACCTCCGTGACCAGCCAGTAGCAGCCTTTCATTAGATATCCGAGCGGGTAAGCTATAATGCCGCTGATAAGTGACATTTTCTTTCCTCCAAGATCATCGATTATTGTCCGGTGCGCCGCTCCCCTTCTTCTGTGGGACCGGGTCGTATCCCCATCCGCCGAAAGGGCTGCACCGCGCTATGCGGCGGATCCCCAGCCATACCCCCTTGAAAGGGCCGTGGATGCGGATCGCCTCTATCATATATTCGCTGCAGGTCGGAATATACCTGCAGTTGCTGCCTATCAGAGGTGAGATGAATCTCTGGTACAGTCTGACAATGCCTATAAGCAGTCTGCTCAGCATACTTTTACTCCCGCGGCGTTCAGGTGTTCTCTGAGAACTTCCCTGATCTCATTGCTTGACGCCTTGCAGGCGGGATGTCTGCATACTATTACGACGTCCACGCTGTCTTCGGTATCCTTCAGGAGCTGGGCCGCAGCCGCCCTGACGACGCGCCTTGCCCTGTTTCTCTCGACAGCACAGCCTATCTTCTTCCCCGTCGTTATGCCGAGCCTCAGTCCCCCGCTCCTTCTTCTGACTATATAGGTCACGATCAGCGGCGAAACAAAACTGATACGGCTCTTGTAAGCCCTGAGAAACAGATAATTCCTGTTTATGGTCTCAAATCTCATAGAATTCCTGCATAATAATAAAGCCAGCCTTGCAGGTTGGCTTTTATTTTACGCTGTCAGGCGGGCCCTGCCACGCGCACGGCGGCGCGCCAATACCTTGCGGCCGTTGGATGTGGACATCCTCTTGCGGAAGCCATGCACGACCTTGCGGGCGCGTTTTTTAGGATGATATGTGGGTCTCATAGGAAATACTCCTTCTATTTTTACCTTGCAAAGGAAAAGTATATCTAAAGGCATTTACCTTGTCAAGAAGGATTCTTTTCATCCCTTGCGTATCATATTATCGGGCCAAAACAGCAAAAAGGGTCATTTTTCTCGATTCAAGGCAAAAAACGCGCAAACAGCCCGATTGACATTTTTCGGGCAGATACACAAAAAACATATACTTTTGTTTCTGAGCGTTTTTTCGTGCCTCTGAACGTGTTTCTTTGTTGAAAGACCTCTCGCGTAGATGTATAATTAATGTGTATTAATATTATGTATTATATATTCTTTATTATGTTGACAGAGGACTATCCCTATGGAATCTTTCTCCCAGTGTCTTGAGGCAGTCAAGGAGTACTGCAGGGAATACATGCCGGACGCCGCCTACAATCTTTGGATCAAAGGGATCGAAGAGGTCTCTTACTCCGTAGACAGCGCAGTCGTCTCGGTATCTTCCGATTTTATACGGCAGACTGTCGAGAGCAGGTATCTTTCTCTTCTGCACCAGGGCTTCGAAGCGGTCATGGGCTACGATCTCGAACTGTCGATCGTTACCAGAGACAGCGAACCGCAGCCGGCAGAACCGGTACAGGATATCAGACCTGTTTCCCAGACATCCTCCTATACCTTTGACAACTTCGTCATAGGTCCCGACAACAGATTCGCCCACGCCGCGGCCGTTGCCGTTGCGGCGAATCCTTCCAACGCGTACAACCCGCTGTTCATCTACGGTCCCTCCGGTCTGGGGAAGACCCATCTGCTTATGGCCATAAAGAACCAGCTCGCGGAGACAAGACCCGAGCTTAACGTTCTATACATCGGCGGAGACGCATTCACCAACGAGCTGATCGCCGCTATAGGCACAGGATCCACAGAGCCTTTCCACGAGAAATACCGCAATGTGGACGTGCTGCTGGTGGACGACGTCCAGTTCATAGGAGGAAAGGAATCCACACAGGAGGAATTCTTCCACACATTCAACGCTCTGCATGAGGCGCATAAGCAGATCGTGCTGACATCAGACCGTCCTCCCAGAGAGATAAAGAGCCTGGAAGACAGGCTCCGCACAAGATTCGAGTGGGGCCTTCTGGCCGACGTAAAACCGCCGGATATCGAGACAAGGATATCGATCCTTTACCGCAAGGCTAACGATATGAACATGACTCTCGCTCCGGAAGTTGCGGAATATATCGCGAAACACCTCAAGAACGACGTCAGACAGCTGGAAGGTGCAGTCAAAAAACTCTATGCCTACTCCCTTATCAACGGATCGGATCCCAATCTCGACGCGGCACATGACGCTATTCAGGACATAGTGAACGAACAGATGCCTTGGCCGGCGACCGTCGACAAGATAATAGGGGAGGTGGCGCGCACCTTTAATGTCACTGCGGAAGACATCCGTTCCAGCCGGCAGACTGCCCAGATATCCCAGGCAAGACAGGTATCCATGTACATCATCCGGGAGGTCACGGGGAACACTCTGGACAAGATAGGCAACGAGTTCAACCGCAATCATGCGACTGTCGTATACGCCATCGACAAGATCATCCGTCAGACAGAGGAAGACAGGAATCTGAAATCGATAATCGAGGATATAATCAAAAACTGCCAGCAGTAATCAACAATTATTCAACAATCAACACGAAGCTTTCGACATCGTTGACACATGGCACTATCCGTTTCATTTATTCATAAAATTCCCTTACATGATACTGACACTGATCATATGCGAAAAACCCTTATTTTAAAGGAAAAAACGTGTGTTTCAACAGATCGACAGCCACTAATACTGATACTAAATAAATTATTAAAGAATACACGTACAGGAGAAATCTTATGAAGATCATCTGCAGCAGAAACGAACTTCTCACGGCTATCACGGGAGTGGGAAGAGCAGTCAGTTCAAAGTCCCCGGTGCCTGCGATGGAAGGAATTCTCTTCCAGTGTGAAGAGAACTCACTCAAGCTGACGGCATATGACCTTGAGCTCGGAATAATCACGTATACTCCGGCGGATATCTATGAGCCGGGGGATATAGTGATCAATGCGAGACTTCTCGGAGAGATTCTGAGAAAGAGCGAAGGGGAGAGCGTCCAGATAGAGACTGAGCCCAACCTTATGGTGAAGATAAACAGCGGAGCCACGAGGTATTCATTCATGGGTCTTCCTTCCTCTGATTTCCCTGAACTCCCGGTCCCGGACACTGATTCCACCTTCTCCATAGCAGGACAGGATATACAGGAACTGATATCCAAGACCATATATGCCGTTTCCGTAAGCGATCAGAAACCCGTACATACCGGAAGCAAGTTCATATTTGAGGACGGCACTCTGACGGTCGTTTCGGTAGACGGACACAGGCTTGCCGTTGCCAGGAAGAGCGGACTTGATTATATGGAGGACAGGTCTTTCATAATCCCTGCCAAAACTCTTCAGGAAGTAAGCAGACTGATAGGAGACAGGGAAGAGAACGTCCGTGTCGGCACGGCAAGAAGATACGCAGTCTTCAATCTGGTCGGTTATACGGTGGTGACTAGGCTTCTTGAGGGGGATTTCCTGGATTATAAGAAGAGCATCCCTGTAAGCTACAAGACTACCGCGACTGTAGATACCGACGCGCTCGCAGATTCAGTGGAAAGAGCTTCCCTGATCATAAGCGACAGATTCAAGAGTCCCATAAAGATGAATTTTGAGGACGGAAGGCTCAGCCTCAGCTGCAGCACATCTACAAGTTCCGTTTATGACGAGATCGACTGCAGCCTGGAAGGAGATCCGATAGATATCGGATTCAACTACAGATATATCCTCGATGCACTTAAGAACGCGGGGACACCGAAGGTCATCATGAGGCTCAATCAGCCCACAATGCCCATGACGATAGTGCCGGTGGAAGGGGACGATTTCCTTTATCTCGTCCTTCCGGTGAGGCTCAGGTCCAATGAATAGGATTGTCATACACACCGAATATATAACGCTGGCGCAGTTTCTCAAATACTCCGGTGCGGCAATGACCGGAGGAGAAGCTGACGAAGCGGTGAGAGCCGGAGAGGTCAAGGTCAACGGCGAAGTCTGTCTGATGAGGGGGAAAAAGCTCCGCGGGGGAGAGACTGTAGAGGCTTTCGGTGAGGAATATCAGGTAGCGACAAGTTGAAACTGATAAGTGAGACAGTAAGAGGTTTCCGGAACATAGAGAACGCGGAGTTCTATCCTTCGACTGCAGTGACAGTGGTATGCGGAGAGAACGGTCAGGGAAAGACCAATCTTCTTGAGAGCATATTTCTGCTGACAGGAGCGAAGAGTTTCCGCCATGTCAAGGACAGAGAACTTCCTGACAAGGACGGAGATGGGCGGGCGGAGATAGACTCTGTGTTTTTTGCTGAGGGAAGAAGGCAGGAGATAAGGCTTTCCGTCGGAAGCAAAGGCAGAACGGCCTCTCTGAACAGGGGAAGCGAGAAGAAAGCCTCCGAGCTTGCGGGAAAGTTCTGCTGCGTGATCTTCTCGCCTGAACATCTGGACCTTGTAAAAGGTACTCCGGCTGAAAGAAGAAGATTCATAGACACGGCTCTGTGTCAGCTGTCTGCCGGATATCTCTCTAAACTGAGAGACTACATGAGACTGCTTGCCCAGAAGAACGCGCTTCTCAAGGATGCAAGGAACATATCGGCGGCATATGACATGCTGGATGTCTATGATGAGAGGATGGCGGATGCGGCGGCGTACATAACGGCATACAGAAGAAGATTCGCTGCTGAAGTGGAAGAAGAGGCCAGGGAAGCGTATTCGTCCGTTTCCGGAAACAGAGAGACCTTCGGGATAAACTATCTGAGCACTGCGGGGGATGATGACGATCCTTCCGAGATAGCGAGGATGATAAGTTCCGCGAGAGGAGACGACATAAGGCTCGGATATTCCACTGTCGGCCCTCACCGGGACGATCTGGAACTTCTTCTCGACGGAGATCCCGCCAGGGTCTACGGCTCACAGGGACAGCAGAGGACAGCGGTTCTGGCACTTAAGCTTGCAGAAGCCGGTCTTTTCAGGAACAAACTGGGAGAGGAACCGGTGCTGCTTCTTGACGATGTGCTGTCGGAACTGGACGGCAGCAGGCAGGAATTCCTTTTGAGAAGACTGGGAGGCTCGCAGGCGATAATTACCTGCTGCGATCCGAACTTCATAGAGAGAGAAACAGACGCCGATGTCTGGAGAATGGACAGCGGCGTGCTCACACGGGCAGGTGACTGAAGAAGATGTATCTTCATATAGGAAACGGAATGGTCATAGATGACCGTGAGATAGTGGGAATATTCGATATCGACTACTGTTCCGTGGACAGACGAACGAGGAGATATCTGTCCAACGCCCAGAAAGAAGGGCGGGTAGTGGACGTATCCCAGGAGATACCAAAAAGTTTCATCGTCGTCTCGGGAAGAGACGGTGAAAAAGTCTATATAACGAACATATCGCCGGCAACACTGACTAAAAGAGCGGGATCAAGGGATCCCTACGGCGCGGATAACAGCTGATAAAAGGAAAAAAGATGGCAGAAGAAAAGAAAAACATTGATTCACCGATCGGTGAGGAAGAGATCAGAGAAGAACAGAGCTACGACGCCAGCGACATCGAGGTACTGGAAGGACTTGAGGCCGTCCGCAAACGCCCCGGTATGTATATCGGTACCACCGGACCCGCGGGACTTCATCACCTCGTATACGAGATAGTCGACAACTCCATAGACGAGGCTCTGGCGGGTTACTGCGACGAGATCAACGTGAGGATACTCCCCGGAGAGGTCATCGAAGTAACCGATAACGGAAGGGGAATACCTGTAGGCATCCAGCCCAAGGTCGGACTTCCCGCAGTCACGGTAGTGTACACGATCCTGCATGCGGGCGGAAAGTTCAGCGGAAAAGGATACCATTTCTCCGGCGGACTTCACGGAGTCGGAGCATCTGTTGTAAACGCTCTCTCGGACTGGTTGGAGGTCACTGTTTTCTCCGACGACGGAAAGACATATTTCCAGAGATTCAACAGAGGCAAGCAGGAAGAGGACCTCAAGGTCATCGGGACCTGTGACAGCACCGGCACGATGGTGAGGTTCCATGCGGATCCGGACATCTTCGAGACCATAAAGTATGAATATGAAGTGCTGCTCCAGAGACTGAGGGAACAGGCGTTCCTCAATGCCGGGGTCAGGATCAATCTGACCGACGAGAGGACCGACGAAGTCAGGAGCGATTCGCTGCAGTTCGACGGAGGCATCTCATCCTTCGTTGAATTCGAGAACAAGGAAAGAAATTACGACGTCCTTCACGAGCAGCCCATCTATTTCAGGAGAGAAGGCTCTTTCCCTGGGCAGAGGATCAACGAGAATACCGGAGAGGCGGAGAGCTCCGAGCTCTCATATGAGGTCGAGGTGGCCATCCAGTACAACGACTCCTTCAAGGATATGATCCTCTCTTTCGCCAACGACATTCGCACTGCGGACGGAGGGACCCATGAGGACGGTTTCAAGAACGCCCTGACAAGGGTATTCAACGAGTACGGAAAGAACCATTCCATCCTCAAGGACGGAGATGACGGACTCAAGGGAGAGGATGTCAGGGAAGGCCTGGCCTGCGTCATCAGCGTGAAGCTGCAGGAGGCCCAGTTCGAAGGACAGACCAAGGGCAAACTCGGAAACCCCGAGATGAGAGGAATTCTCAACAGCCTGACCTATGAAAAACTCAGTGAGTACTTCGAGGAGAATCCCTCGGTAGCCAGAGCGATACTGGATAAGGCCATGCTGGCATCCAGGGCAAGGGAAGCCGCCAGGAAAGCAAGGGAGCTTACAAGAAGGAAGACCGCCCTTGACACGGCGACCCTTCCCGGCAAGCTTGCGGACTGCTCTTCCCGCGACAACACGATGACAGAGATATACATCGTTGAGGGAGACTCCGCAGGAGGCTCAGCCAAGGAAGGCAGAGACCGCCGGTTCCAGGCGATCCTTCCTCTCTGGGGAAAGATGCTCAACGTCGAGAAGGCAAGAATAGACAAGGTATACGGAAACGACAAACTCATGCCGGTCGTCACCGCCCTCGGGACCGGTATCGGAGACGAGTTCGACATAGAGAAGCTGAGGTACGGCAAGGTCATAATCATGGCGGATGCCGATGTTGACGGATCTCATATAAGAGTCCTTATGCTGACGTTCTTCTTCCGCTATATGAAGGACCTTATCGAACAGGGACATGTGTATCTGGCTCAGCCGCCTCTCTACAGGCTGACTAAGGGACAGACCATCAAGTATGCGTACACCGATGAGGAGCTGATCCAGCTGCAGAACGAGATGGGCGGTAACAACATCAAAGTCAACCGCTACAAAGGTCTCGGCGAGATGAACCCCTCCCAGCTCTGGGAGACGACGATGGATCCGGAGTTCAGGACCCTCAAGAAGGTCACCGTAGAGGATGCAGAGATGGCGGACAAGGCGTTCGCGATCCTGATGGGGGACAAGGTCCAGCCCAGAAGAGAGTTCATCGAGAAAAACGCGCAGTTCGTAAAGAATCTGGACGTGTGACAGATGGCGGAAACGGTAAAACAGACGGCTTTCTCATTCGATGACAATGAAGCGAAAGCTGTTGCGAGATGCGAAGTCGGCACGGGAGATCTTCCGGGGAAAGCGACGTTCTGGCTGGTGTTTGCGGTGCTCGTATCCTTAGGGATCAGAGTGATCTTCGATCTCCCTCTTCCGTCGGTAAACATGCTCGGGATATACGGGGCGACAGCCCTTCTGTGGATCCTGTTTCTGTTCTATATAAGGCACAGACTGCATGTTACGGAGGAAGAACTGAAGAAGAG
>JAFYZG010000026.1 GCA_017548825.1 Oscillospiraceae bacterium | reverse complement strand
CGGTGTTGTAGATAAAGAGATCGACGCTCGGGACCTTGTAGGTCTTGAAGGCGGTATCGCCGCTAGTCTTGTAGGTCAGAAGTCCCGAACCGAGGTTCAGCGTGAATTCAACGACCTTCTGCTCCTTGAACAGCTGGATGATCTCTGAATAGAGCGGACCGGTCGAGTTTGCCGTCTTGTACAGATACAGCAGCGAGATCAGCAGCGCCAGTGCCGCCAGTATCGCCATTCCCTTGTTTTTCAGATTGTTGTTAGGTTTCATTTATGCTCCAGATCATTTATATGCTTCGGGTCTGAGTACCCCGATAAAAGGCAGGTTCCTGTATTTCTCGTCAAAATCCAGTCCGTATCCGACGACGAACTCATCCGGCACCTGGAATCCGACATAGTCGACCGTGACTTTGCTGGTCCTTCTCTCCGGCTTGTCAAGGAGGGTGCACAGCTTGATGGTCTTCGGGCTCTTGACTGTGAGGTAATCCTTGACGAATGCGAGCGTTCTTCCGGTATCGAGGATATCATCGATGACGAGCACATTCTTGCCTTCGATGTCGACTGAGTAATCCTTACGCACCTTGATCTCTCCGGATGACACGACTCCGGCTCCGTAACTGGAGACAAGCATGAAGTCGACTGCTACATTGGAATCGATGTGTCTTATAAGGTCCGCTATGAAGATGAAGCATCCCTTGAGAAGACCTATGACCACGATGTCCTCGCCTTTGAAATCCTCAGAGATCTGCCTTCCCAGTTCAGTTACCCTGGCTCTTATCTCTTCTTCAGTGAACAGGACTTTGGAAATGTCTTCAAGCATTGTAACCTCCAATTATTTATAAAGTATGAAATCTCAGTACCTTTTTTGTTTCGGGGCCGATCTGCCTGCCTTCCGCAGGCCCTTCCCCCTCCACCCAGACGATGCCGGTGTCATCAATCAGGATAAGGACCGAGTCTTTCTTTTCGGCCGAATAATGCTTCTCGCTGAATATCTTTTTCAGGCTCTTGGTGCATTTCCTGTAAGCCGATGAGAAACGGTCCCCGTCTCGCCGGTTCCTTACAGACACCACGCCAGTTAGTTTATCATAATCGACACAATAAGGAAACAGAGCCTTAAGCGTGTCTCCGTCCGGATCCATGTCCGACAGTACGAAACCTGCTTCTCTGTCTTCCGAAACGAAGCTCTCGTACGGTACCGGCCCGATCTTCTTCGGGATGTATTCTTTTTCGGCTTTACACTTGTTTCCTGAACAGACGAAGTAGACTCCGGTGGTCAGTTCGGTCCTGCCGCCGCGTCTGGCTGCCTCCAGGCACCTATCCACTGTCTGTCTGTCCGGATCGGGACAGCAGCTTCCGATGATTCTGCGGATGATATATCTGTCGAGCGGAGGACGGGCGCCGAGTACCGATGTTACCGGGACTCCCTCTTCCGTTCCGTCCTTTTCAATTATCTTTGCGGCTTCTTCCTCAAAGAAGCAGTCGGTCTCCGCGCTGAGAGCGGCGAAACTGTCCAGCGCTTCCAGAGAACGCGGGTTCAGACCTTCCAGCACCGGGATTACGTGATGCCTTATCACGTTTCTGGAATACTTATCGGTCTCGTTGCTGGAATCGGTACAGAACGGGATCCCGTTGTCGAGGCAGTACCCTTCCGTGTCCTGCCTGCTGCAGCCGAGAAGGGGCCTTATAAACCGTCCCCTCGTTGCGGGAATACCGGCGGCGCCTCTGAATCCGGTGCCGCGCGCCAGCCTGAAGATGACCGTCTCCGCATTGTCGTTGAGCGTATGCGCCGTGGCGATAAGATCAGCTGAGATGCTGTCAGCCGTCTGTCCGAAGAAGTCGTATCTTATCTTTCTGAGGACATCTTCGGAAGCGCTGCCGTCAGGAAGATCTTCCTTTCCGATGCGCTTCACCGTAAGTCCGATGCCGTTATCCAGGCAGAAACCGCGGACCAGATCCTCTTCCGCGTCGCTCTCCTGTCCGCGCAGGCCGTGGTTCAGGTGGCACGCGCTGACTTCCCTAAGTCCGAACTTTCCGCGGTTGAAAAAGAAAAAATGCAGCAAAGCCATAGAATCTGCTCCGCCGGATACACAGCAGAGCAGATGCATGTCATTCAGATCGATACTGTTCTTTTCGGTAAATTCCGTGACTCTGTCACTCAGCATGTTCATAATCGAAAGGTGTGAACTTCGTGATATCGGACTGGAAGTTGAGGTGCATGTTTGTGACCTCACCGTGTCTGTTCTTTGATACCATCAGCAGGATATCCTGATTTGCGGGCGGCGTGGAATCCGGCTCGTCGGTGTTCTGGTTCTCCCTGTGCAGGAACATGACTATATCCGCGTCCTGCTCGATAGAGCCGGAGTCCCTGAGGTCCGAGAGCATAGGTCTGCGCTTGTCCTTCTCCGTGCCTCTGCTCAGCTGGGACAGGAGCATGACGGGGACGTTGAGCTCCTTGGCGAGCACCTTGAAGTTCCTGGTGATCTCGCTGATCTCATTGACCCTGTTCTCGTTCCTTCTGGAGCCGCTCATCAGCTGCAGGTAGTCGACTATTATGAGTCCCAGGTTCTTGATCCTTCTTGCTTTTGCCTGGAGCTCCTGCACCGAGATACTGGAGGTGT
>JAFYZG010000004.1 GCA_017548825.1 Oscillospiraceae bacterium | reverse complement strand
CCAGGAATGGACAGCACAGACCGACGCCCAGTGCGCTGCCGCAAAGGCGGCCTGGGATGCGCTGACAGATGCCCAGAAGGAGCTGGTCGAAGGCGAAGAGGCTGACCCGGACTATTTCGGAAGGAATACCGGCGACGCTTCCAAGGATGATCCCAGAAACGCAGACAACATCGGCAAGAACGAACTGCTCGTCGTCAGTTTCGGAACATCCTTCAATGACAGCCGCGCAAAGGATATCAAGGGAATAGAGGACGCGCTCCAGGCAGCGTTCCCCGACTGGTCCGTAAGAAGAGCTTTCACGGCCCAGATCATCATCAACCACGTCCAGGCCCGCGACGGAGAGAAGATCGACAACGTCGAGCAGGCTCTTGAGCGTGCAGTAAAGAACGGCGTAGAGAATCTCGTGATCCAGCCCACGCACCTCATGCACGGCGCTGAGTATGACGAGCTTGTTGAAGCACTCGAAACATACCAGGACAAGATGAATATCGTCGTCGCCGAACCTCTTCTCGGTGAAGTCGGTTCCGATGCCTCCGTCATCAACGATGACAAGAAGGCAGTTGCTGTAGCAGTCACGGCAGCCGCAGTCAAGTCCGCAGGATTTGACGATCTCAAGGCAGCTGCTGACGACGGCACCGCATTCGTATTCATGGGACACGGCACATCTCACACAGCGAAGGTATCCTACTCCCAGATGCAGACACAGATGAATAAACTGGGCTACTCCAACGTCTTCATCGGTACTGTCGAAGGTGAGCCGGAAGAGACCGCGGTAGAGGAAGTCATCGAGGCCGTCGCAGCCGCCGGATACACGAAAGTCATCCTGCGTCCTCTGATGGTCGTCGCCGGCGACCACGCCAACAACGACATGGCCGATCCCGAAGATGAGGAATCCTGGTACAGCATGTTCACAGCTTCCGGAAAATTCGAGAGCGTCACCTGCCAGATCGAAGGACTCGGAAGGCTCGAAGACATAGAAGCCCTCTATGTCGCTCATACAAAAGCGGTCATCGGCTGATAGCAGTACGATTTCAGGATCCATATGAAGAAACTGCATGTATTGATTTTTATATTGGCTTTCTGTCTCCTTCTCGCTTCCTGCGGGAAGGAGGCGGTCGAGCCGCAGCCGGAACCTGAACCCGAACCCGAACCGGAATATGAATGTCCTCTGGAGGACGGAGTTTATTCCGCTGAGTTCAGGACCGACAGCAGTATGTTCCATATCAATGAGGCATACAACAACAGAGGAGTGCTCACCGTAGAAAACGGAAAGATGACGATCCATATCACGCTTCCGTCAAAGAATACGGTCAATCTCTTCTACGGAACGGCTGAGCAGGCACAGGAAGAAGGTGCAGTGCTCATCCAGCCTACGGTCGACACAGTGACCTACTCCGACGGCGAAACGGAAGAGGTATACGGGTTCGATGTTCCCGTGCCGTACCTCGACGAAGAATTCGACTGTGCGCTGATCGGAACCAAGGGCAAGTGGTACGACCATAAAGTATATGTATCGGATCCTATCCCGATCATGGAACTGGAAGACGGTGAATACACTGCTGAAGTAACGCTCACCGGCGGGACAGGCAGGGCATCCATCAATTCTCCTGCAAGGGTGTTCGTGGAGAACGGAAAGCTGACTGCGGAGATCATCTGGAGCAGCACCCACTACGAATATATGACCCTGAACGATGTACAGTACGACAGGATCGATACGGAAGGAAACTCGACATTCATCATCCCGATCACGCTTGATGAGGATATCGCGGTCAGCGCTCTGACTACTGCCATGAGCGAACCGCATCTCATTGACTACACGCTGCACTTCGACAGCGCGACTCTGCAGAAGAAATAAAGATATCCAGGCGAATGCTATCCATACACCTGACTCTCAGCCGGGCGCTGCGATGTGCAGTGCCCGGCAGGGAGAAAGGAGCTGCCTGAAGCAAAGAGCGTTGAATGACCATACTGATCTGAAGACGCTGTGGTCCTGCAGAGCATGAACGACAGAAAAAAAGCATAACCACTTTGTGCTATCCATACACCTGACTCTCGGACCGGCGCTGTGCTATGCGGAGCGCAGCGCCGGCAGAGAGGAAGGAAGCGGTCTCCGGCCCTGCTGCGAAGAGCCGGACGCAGCTCACCGATCAAACGCCGCATTTTGTTTTCGCGGTACTATTGGAGGGAACGAGCATTTTCAAACGAGTTCTGTCAATGCTTCTGTCTCTCAGCCTGGCATTCTGTCTCACAGGATGTGGCGCAGGCAAAGAGGAAGAGATCAGCGAACTGACTGTTACAGGAAGTCTTGAGCTCAGATATGCCACGCAGTTTTCGATAGACTACTGCGAAGGCGGATACAAACTGATCTCGCTTGCCGACGGAAGCAGATTTTTAATAATACCGGAGGGATCCCCAAAACCGAAGGGACTGGATCCCGGTACGGTGCCTATTTATCAGCCTGTCAGGAACATTTACCTGGCGGCTACTTCTGTTATGTGCCTTTTTGTTTCTCTGGACAGGCTCGACGCGATCCGTCTGTCCGGGACCAAAGAGGATGGCTGGTATATCGAAGCCGCAAGGCAGGCAATGAGAGATGGGAATATCCTGTTTGCCGGAAAGTACAGTGCGCCTGACTACGAACTGATCACTGCGGAGAAGTGTCCGCTTGCGATAGAATCCATGATGATCGGACATGCTTCCGATGTAAAGGAACAGCTCGAACAGCTGGGGATCGCGGTACTTATGGATCAGTCCAGCAATGAGGATCATCCTCTGGGCCGCGTGGAATGGATAAAGCTCTACGGCGCTCTGCTCGGAGAAGAAGAAGCAGCAGACAGGATTTTTCAGGAACAGCTGGATTATCTGGACAGCGTATCGGAAAGCGAAGCTTCCGGCAAGACTGTGGCGTTTTTTTATGTGAGTTCCACCGGCAGGATCATCACCAGGAAGAGCGGTGATTACGTGAGCAAGATGATCGAGCTCGCAGGCGGACAGTATGTTCTCAAGGGCCTTGAGGATGACGGATCCATGACGTCTTCCGTAACTCTGGACCCGGAGTTCTTCTATGCCAACGCCAGAGATGCCGATGTCATCATCTACAACTCGGCGATAGCCGGGGAAGTGACCGATATAGAGAGTCTGATCTCAAAGTGCGAGCTTCTTGAAGACTTCAGAGCCGTCGAGAGCGGCGAAGTATGGTGTACCGAGAAGAATATGTACCAGGAGATGACGGCTTCCGGTGAGATGATAAGAGAGATCCACGACATCCTAAACGGAAACTATGACGAAGAATCGGGATCCGGGTTTTTCAGGCGTCTGCACTGAACACGGAATGCTGATCTATACCGCAGCGCGGTTTTAGGGAACCGCGTTTTGCCATATAATGGTATTATTCAGAAAATATCCTGAAAGGAGCCAGTGCTGCATGACAGGCCGGATCAAAACAGAGGGAAACAGGGATGCCCTGCGCAGAAGCATGGTATTCCTGTCTTTTGTTCTGCTGCTGATCGCAGCTGCCGTCTGGAATATCCGCAGCGGAAGCGTGAACATCTCCCTGAAGGAGACGCTTGAGATACTCTCCGGACATGGAGACAGCGAAAGCACTGCTTACAACGTCATATGGAAGATCAGGCTTCCAAGGATAATGCTCTCCGCGATCCTGGGTGGGGCACTGTCGCTGTCCGGATTCCTTATCCAGACCTTCTTCCGCAACCCGGTCGCGGGTCCTTTCGTGCTCGGGATCTCCTCCGGAGCCAAGATGTTCCTCGCGATAGCGACGATAGCCGTCAGCGGACTGTTCGCCGACATGCCGGTATCAGCTGCTGTGGCGGCGTCATTTGCGGGCTCGGTGATGTCCATGCTGGTCGTGATACTGTTTACCGGGAAGGTGCGCAGTATGTCGTCACTGCTGGTGATCGGTATGATGATAAGCTACATATGTTCCGCTGTGACAGATCTCCTGATCAATTTTGCGAACGACTCGGATATAGTCAATCTCACGCACTGGTCCATGGGCAGCTTTTCCGCCGCGTCATGGCAGAGCGTGCGCATATCCGCACTCATAATAATCCCGGCTTTTTTTGCAGTTCTGGCGTCCTCAAAACAGATGGAAGCCTATTCTCTCGGCGAAGGTTATGCCGGCAGTCTCGGCGTGGACACGGGCAGGCTGAGAGTTCTTCTGGTGCTTCTTACCGGCGTGCTCTCCGCATCGGTGGCGGCTTTTGCGGGACCGGTGTCATTCGTGGGCATAGCGGTGCCGCATATCTGCCGTATGCTCCTTAAGACCGAGAAACCGATACTGATGATACCGGCCACATTTCTATGCGGCGCAGTATTCTGCATGCTGTGCGATCTTGCGGCCAGGATGCTGTTCTCACCGACAGAACTGTCTATAAGCACTGTTACCAGCGCTGTAGGAGCTCCGATAGTGATCTGGCTCATGCTTACAAGGAGGAACAGAAATGGCTCCTGACAGGGATTTGACCGGTCTCATGATCGGAACGGAAGATCTGACCGTGGGCTACAACGGTGTTCCTCTGATCTCCGACATAGCGATGTCGGCGGCCAGAGGCGAGATCATTACGCTCATCGGACCGAACGGTTCCGGAAAGACCACTATACTGAAGACTATCGCAAGACAGCTCGCGCCTATAGCGGGAACCGTAATGATCGAAGGCAGAGACATCAGAGCCCTCAGCGGAAAACAGGTAGCGACTCAAATGGCGGTGGTGCTTACAGAGAGGATCCGACCGGATCTAATGACCTGCTACGAGTTCGTCTCAGCCGGAAGATACCCGTACACCGGAAGCTTCGGACTGCTGACTGACAAAGACAGGGAGGTGGTCAGCGCCGCGCTTGAGCTGGTCAATGCCTCGGAGATATCGGAAAGGTACGTGTCCGAGATAAGCGACGGGCAGTATCAGCGGCTGCTGATAGCCAGAGCGGTCTGTCAGGAACCCGAGATAATCGTGCTTGACGAGCCAACGTCGTTCCTTGATATAAAACACAAGAAGGAACTGCTGGAGATACTCTCCGGCATGTCCAAGACAAAAGGCGTATCAGTGATCATGAGCCTGCACGAGATAGATCTCGCCGAGAGGATATCCGACCGGATAGTCTGCGTCAAAGGCGACAGGATAGCAGCGTACGGTACACCGGACGAGATATTCACAGGCAGCACCATACCGGATCTGTACGGCATAGACTCCGGATCATATGATGCGCTGCTCGGGAAACTGGAGCTTTCAGCCCCGGAAGGCAGGATGCGCTGTTTCGTGATCGGCGGCAACGGCACAGGGATACCGTTCTACCGGGAACTGCAGAAGAAAGGGATACCCTTCGCGGCAGGCATACTGATGCCGAACGACATAGACGTGTCGGTCGCTTCCCCGCTGGCGGGAAAGCTGATCTGCACAGACCTCTTCATGCCGGCGGACGACGCTCTGCGGCATGAAGCGGAGGAACTGATAGATACGATGGACATCGTCGCGGTATGCGGGTGCCCGGAAGGGGAGTACAACCGCGTCAACGGCGAACTTGAGAGATATGCACGGAGCGCCGGAAAGACTATAGTCCGGTCACTTGAGGAATTGAGAGAGGAGCTTGCATGAGTCATCCCAGAGCGATCTTTGCGGGGACGTCCAGCGGCAGCGGCAAGACTGCGGCTGTATGCGCAGTGCTGTCTCTCCTTAAGAGGAGAGGAGTCAGCCTGAGATCCTGCAAGTGCGGCCCGGATTACATAGACCCCATGTTCCACAAGGCAGTTCTCGGCATAGACAGCTCCAATCTGGATCCGTTTTTCTGTGATGCTGGACTTCTGGGGTATCTGCTGACAGACTGTCCGGAGGATATGCTGACGGTCATAGAGGGAGTCATGGGCTACTATGACGGGACGGGAGAGGACGGCACCGACAACAGCACATATACCGTTGCTTCCCGCACAAAGACGCCGGTGATACTGGTCGTCAATGCAAGAGGAGCGGCAGTATCGCTGGTCGCGGCTATAGAAGGATTCCTCAGATTCCGCCCCGACAGCGGGATCAGGGGAGTGCTCTTCAGCAGGATGACGGCAATGAGCTACAGGAACGTCTCCGGACTGATGAAGAAACGCCTAGGCGACGAAGTGATACCGGTGGGATATATCCCGCAGCTGCCGGAAGATTGTCTGATACCATCGAGGCATCTGGGCCTGGTGACGGCGGATGAGATCGAGGATCTCTCCGCAAGGCTGGAAAAGACAGCTGACATGTGTTCGGACACAATAGATTTGGACGCGATACTCAGGATAGCCTCGGAGGCGAGGGAGCCGGACGTCACGGTTCCGGATATACCCCGTTTCGAGCCTGTAAAGATAGCTGTGGCAAGAGACGACGCCTTCTGCTTCTGCTACAGCGATACGGTCAGGCTGCTTGAGAAGATGGGAGCGTGTATAGAATACTTCTCGCCGCTGGCGGACGAGCCGGTACCGGATGACGCAGACGGCCTTATCCTCCCCGGAGGATACCCGGAACTGCACACGGATGAACTGGAGAAGAATGTATCGTCCCGTGATAGCGTAGCGGATGCGGTCAGGAGAGGAATGCCCACCGTGGCGGAATGCGGCGGATTCCAGTATCTCGGCGCCGAGCTTGCCGGAAAGAAGATGTGCGGCGTGCTGCCTCACAGCAGTTTCAATACCGGAAAACTCGTGAGGTTCGGATATGTGACTATTACTGCCAAGGAAGCAGGTCTTCTCGGATGCGAAGGGACAGCACTGAAAGCCCACGAGTTCCACTACTGGGACAGTACCGAGAACGGGTCTTCATTTCATGCCGAGAAGCCGAACGGAAGGAGCTGGGACTGCTGTGTCATGACGGACACGCTGTACGCGGGATACCCGCACCTGTATCTGCTGTCCGGCATCCCGGCGGCAGCCGCGTTCTATAAAAAATGTCTTGGATTCAGGGAGGAAAAAGGAATATGATAACCGACCCCAGAGAGATAGAGAAAAAAAGCCTCGAGATCATAGAAAGCGAGCTCACGGTAGACATCCCGGAAGAGAATCTTGCCGTTGTAAAGCGTGTCATCCATACGACAGCGGACTTTGACTACGCTGTGAATCTTGCGTTTTCGGAAGGCGCAGTGAAGAAAGCGCTGGACGCGCTCAGGTCGGGATGTGACATCGTCACAGATACTCAGATGGCGAAGTCGGGGATCAACAAGGCGGCAGCGGAGAAACTGGGCGTGACGGTACACTGCTTCATGAGCGACCCGGATGTCGCGGAGGAAGCTAAGCGCCTCGGATGTACAAGGGCACGCACAAGTATGGACAAGGCTTCCAGGCTGGGAGACAATGTCATCTATGCTATCGGCAATGCACCAACAGCTCTTATAAGACTGCGCGAGCTTATCGACGAAGGATACCGTCCGAAACTTATCATCGGTGTGCCTGTCGGTTTTGTAAATGTGGTTG
>JAFYZG010000025.1 GCA_017548825.1 Oscillospiraceae bacterium | reverse complement strand
GGGTGAGAAGATACCCTTTGTAACGTCAAAATGTGTCTTGACGTTGTTTACTTTCAAAATAGGCTGTTCACTCATCTTTCTTCACCCTTTCATCCTGGAGCCAGCAGCTGCAGCTGTGAGTATCGCTGAATACTGTTTCGCCGGGCATGTAGTTCTTGCACACCTTCATCGCCTTGCTGCAGCGATCGACGAAGGGACAGCCTTTGGGAGGATCGAGAAGGTCCGGAGGAGAACCCGGGATCGGAGTAAGAGGACTCTTGGTCTCATCGTCCGGGTTGGAGATGCAGTTCAGCAGACCCACAGTGTAGGGGTGCTTGGGATCGTAGAAGATCTCTCTGTCCGTACCGATCTCGACTATCTTGCCGCCGTACATGATCGCGATCCTGTCGCAGAGCTTCGCGACAACGCCCAGGTCATGGGTGATCATGATGATGGCGGAATTCGTATCATTTCTTATGTTGTCGATGAGCTCCAGCACCTGAGCCTGGATCGTGACGTCCAGTGCGGTAGTCGGCTCATCCGCGATGATCAGTTTGGGGTTGTTCGCAAGAGCGATGGCAATGATTATCCTCTGTCTCATGCCGCCTGAGAACTCGAAGGGATACTGTTTGAGCCTGCTCTCGGGAGACGGGATACCGACCAGTCTCATGAGCTCGAGAGCTCTCTCCACAGCCTGTGCCTTGGTCATGTCGGTGTGCTCGAGGATCGGCTCGATGAGCTGGTTCTCTATGGTCATGATCGGGTTCAGGAACGTCATGGGATCCTGGAAGATCATGCACATATCGTTTCCTCTTATCTTGCGCATCGTGTTTGTGTATTCTTTTTTGTTCGCAAAATGCGAGGGAGATATATCTTTGCCGTCGAATCTGATGTCCGAGCTGTCGCCTACCATGCCGTTCTCTGCAAGAAGGCCTATGATCGTGTACATGGTCTGAGACTTTCCGGAACCGGACTCTCCGACTATTCCGAGGACTTCGCCGTCATTGACCTGGAAAGATACGTTGCGCACGGCCTGCACTATGCCCTGATCAGTGACGAAATTCGTCTCAAGATTTTTGACTTCAAGTAGTGCCATATCTTTCTCCTATCTCTTGTTGATATCAAAAGCGTCAGCAAGTCCGTCGCCGATGAAGTTGAGTGAGAGGACCGTGAGGCAGATGACAAGTGTGGGCCATACGACCTGGATGGGATAAGTGAAAGCCAGGGAGCGGACGTCGTTCGCGAGCTTGCCCCAGGAAGGGATCGTGGGATCGAGTCCGATGCCCAGCATGCTGAGGTATGCCTCAGTGAAGATCGCGGACGGGATCATCATCGTCAGGGTGACTATGATGGGGCCGATGGCATTGGTGACGAGGTGTCTCATCAGGATCCTCATGTCGCTGGCGCCTATGACCTTGGCTGCGAGGGCGAACTCCATCTCCTTGAGGGATAGGACCTGTGCCCTTACCTGCCGTGCCATTCCGATCCATGAGGTAAGGCAGATGGCGAACATCATGGAGCCGAGGCTGTTGCCGAAGATCATGAGGATGATGACTACGTAAAGAAGGCTGGGAACGGAGTAGATGATATCGATGATCCTCATCATGATCATGTCCGTTCTGCCGCCGACGTATCCTGAGATGCCGCCGTAGATGATGCCTATGAACAGGTTGATGGCTGCGGTGGCGACGCCGATGGAAAGTGATACGCGGCCGCCATACATTATTCTTACCAGAATGTCTCTTCCGAGCTTGTCGGTGCCGAGCGGATGCTCCCAGCAGGGCTTGAGGTTCTTTATCGAAAGATCTTGAGCGTCGTACTCGTACGGTGAGAACATCGGGATAAGGATGGAGCCTATGAGCATGAGCACCATGAAGGTCAGACCGATCATGGCAGCCTTGTTGGCCTTGAACTTTCTCCAGGCGTCCTGAAGGAAGGTCTTGGACTCCATCGCGATGAATTCGGAGTTCTTCTCTTCTTCCGGAAGGACCTCGAACATATCGTCTTCAAGGACTATGTCTTTTACCAATTCTTCGCTCATTCCTAGACCTACTTTCCAAGTTTGATTCTCGGGTCAACGATCGCAGATGTGATATCCGAGATGAGGTTCATGACGATTACCAGGACTCCGAAGAAGATTGTCAGTCCCATTACCAGAGGATAGTCACGGTTGGTGATGGAGCTTGAGAACTCCTTGCCAATTCCGTGGATGGTGAAGAGGGACTCGATGACCAGTGAACCGGTGATGGCGTTGGCGAACATCGGGCCGGCGTGAGTGATGACGGGAAGCAGCGCGTTCTTGAGCGCGTGCTTTACGGTGACTCTCCTGTCGCTCAGACCTTTTGACTTGCCGAGCGTGACGTAATCCTTGTGCAGCTCATCGCGCAGAGACTGTCTGGTAAGACGCGTAACCATCGACAGGTTGTTCAGCGCCAGCGCGCTGGCAGGAAGGATGTAGTGGATCGGTGTGTCCAGACCGCTGACGGGGAGGATTTTCCAGGTGACTCCGAACAGCACCATCATGATCATTGCGAAGAGGAAGGACGGAATAGAGACGCCTATGCTTGCGATGAACGTTATGATACTGTTCAGCCATTTTTGTTTGGTCAGGGCACCTATGATACCCAAAGTCATTCCTATGACTATGGCGAGGACGAAGGCGACGGCGCCCAGCTTGGCGGTGGGAACGAACTCGGTCCTGATGATCTCATTGACCTGACGGCCTTTTTTGAAGATGGACTCGCCGAAATCTCCCTTGATCGCGCTCTTCAGGAACATGACATACTGTGTGCCGAGAGGCTGGTCGAGTCCGAACTTGGCGTTCAGAGAATCATACTGTGCCTGGGTCATTCTCTTGTTATCCTGCTCGAACGGGTTGCCCGGCATGTAGTGCACGCCGAAGAACGTGATCGTGGCAAGGATGAACAGCGTGAGCATGCCGACCAGGACACGTTTGATAATGTACTTGATCATCTATTCCTCCTAAAACAGTATTTATATAATGATAATGATCAACTTGGATTGATTCCGGAAAAAGTGGATTTTATAAAAGAAACGGTATAATATTAAACTCGCGCTGCATAACAAATGCCGAAATTGAATAATATTATACGGTCTCCTGAAAATATTCCTAAATCTTAAAGTTAACTATAAACCCTCGGCACAAAGGAATTCAACACTTTAAAGCGTTTGTAATCTGTTTTCTATTATGTGGTGCAAATAACCAATTTAATACACCTTGTTTTTGTTGATATATACAAAAGATCTCTTCACTGTTCCCTGCGTCGTCTTTCAAAGCGGAAACACCACAGAAGCGATCAGAGTATCAGAAATTATATATTCATGCAGGTACTGACCCAATGAGCCATTCAGTCACAAGAGAGGACATAGTCAACGGACCTCTGCTGAAAAGCATCCTCAGGTTCGCCTTCCCTCTCATGTTAACCAACTTCTTATCAAATCTTTTCAGCGCCGTGGACACCATCGTCGTGGGCAAATACGCCGGAAGCGAGGCGCTCGCCGCGGTGGGGGCCACAGGATCGCTGATCTTCATGGTCTCTTCCCTGTTCAACGGACTGAGCATGGGCGCCAGCGTCGTAGTGGGACAGATGATCGGCAGAGGCAATGAGAGCAGAGCCAAGGAGACGGTCGAGACCGCCTTTATGATGGCGGGAGGCTCCGGATTGTTCCTCAGCATATCCGGACTGCTGTTCTCTAAAGCGCTGCTGAGGATGGTCTCCACTCCTTCCAGCATCCTGGACCAGAGCGCGCTTTATATGAGGATATATCTCGGTGCCAGCGTGTTCATGCTGATCTACAACTTCGGCGCCGCCATCCTCAGGGCAAAGGGAGATACCGTCAGGCCGCTGTACTTTATGTTTGCAAGCGGACTTACCAACGTCATCCTGAACCTGGTGTTCGTGGTCGGCTTCCATATGGGCACCGCGGGCGTCGCCTTCGCCACTCTCATCAGCCAGGCGGTCAGCGCGATCCTCGTGACCTATTCCCTGGTCACCACCAGGGACATAACACAGCTGGACCTAAAAAGAATGAGGTTCAACAAACACATAGCCCTGGAGATCCTGCGCATCGGAATTCCGTCAGGTATCCAGACCATGATGTTCTCGGTATCGAACGTCGTGATGCAGAAATCGATAAACTCCTTTGATTCTGCCGACATCATCGCCGGAAACACAGCCGGATCCAACCTCGAGAACTTCTGCTATATCGCCATGATGGCGTTCACGCAGGCTTGCGTGAGCTTCACCAGTCAGAACTACGGGGCCAGGAAGTTTGATAAACTAAAGAAGATAATGTATCTGAGCCTGGTGCTCGTCGTGATCGGAGCTCTCTCAGTAGCAGGCATCATCTGGGCCTTCCACAGACCGCTGCTCTCGCTCTATACAAGCGAACCTCATGTAATAGAGATAGGGACCAAGAGAGTCATCTACGTGATACTGCCGCTATTCCTAAACGGCATACTCGATGTCTTTGCGGCGTCGCTTAGGGGAATGGGAAAATCCACAATACCTATGCTGACTATGGTGGTAGGCATCTGCGGAGTGCGTCTGGCGTGGCTGTGGAGCTACTTCCCCACTCACCGCAGCCTTGAAGTGATCTATATGAGCTATTCCCTGTCCTGGCTGATAACCTCGGTGCTCGAGTATGTGCTGTGGCAGTACGTTTACAGGAAGATCGTCCTGCCTCACAAAAATATGGAAATAGATCTTGAACCATACAGTTAAAAGGAAAAGGAGAAAAAGATGGACAAAGCGATCATCGAAAAAGTCAACAGCTACATCGATGCCCACAGAGAAGACATCGTGAAGGATCTTGCCGCCGTGGCAAGCATCGAGAGCGTCTCTCTGGAAGGCGACGAGGTCAAGCCTTTCGGCCCCGGCTGCAGGAAGGTCCTCGATCACATGCTCGCGAAAGGAGAAGCAGAGGGCTTCCAGACTAAGAACCACGAGTATTACGTAGGCTCTGTAAAGTATGATGTCGGCAAGGAAGACAACATCGGCATCCTCGCCCATCTGGACGTCGTACCTGCCGGAAACGACTGGACGGTGACGGAGCCGTTCACTCCTCTGTACAAGGACGGGTTCCTGTTCGGCAGAGGCACCGGCGACAACAAGTCCGGAGCGATAGGCGGCCTTTATATCATGAAGGCATTCAGGGACGCGGGCGTTGATCTGAAGCACAATATCGAGCTGCTGCTGGGCACCAGCGAAGAGACCGGCATGGCGGACATGAAGTACTACAGGGAGAATTATGAAGCCCCGAAGTTCACCTTCGTACCCGATGCGGGATTCCCCGGCGCCGGCGGCGAGTTCGGAAGAGTGCGCTACACCCTGACAAGCAACGACACTCTGTCCGACGATTTCATCTGCATGGATGCGGGCAGCGCTTTCAATATCGTGCCCAACAAAGCTTTCGCCGTCCTTAAAAAGGATACAGAGATAGACTGGAAGTCTCTGGGAGAAGAATTCACAGTGACCGAGAAAGACGACTGCGTGGAGATCTGCGCCAACGGCGTCACCACACACGCCGCGGGACCCGAGAGAGGCGTCAACGCCATCTATATCCTGACGAACGGACTCATCAAGCTTGACGGACTCAAACCAGGAGACAGGAAGATCCTCGAGTTCATGAACAACATCAATGCCGACTACTACGGCTCCTTCCTCGGCATCGACTGCACCGACGAAGTCAGCGGCACGACGGTCTCCAGCGGAACGGTCCTCCGCTACGACAACGGACACGTTTCCCTGCTCAACGACTGCCGCAGAGCCGTGACGGACAGCAACGACCGCCTCATCGCAAACATCACCAAGAAGGCTGAAGAATGGAACTTCAGCGTCAGCATCCAGGAGACTTCCGACGGATACGCGCTCGATATCAACGGCCCCGTGATCCAGGCGATCAAGAAGGTCTATGTGGATGAGACCGGCGACACCGAGAGCGAGATTGGCATCGGAAAAGGCGGCACATACGCCGGAGCGCTTCCCCGCGCTTTTGCCACAGGTATCGTGAAGCGCGGTGAGAACCGGCCCGACCTGCCCCAGGGACACGGCGGAGCGCACTCGCCAGACGAGTTCCTCTGCATCGACGATTTCATGGAAGGCATCAAGCTCCTCATGAAGATGATCCTCACCGTGGACGAGATACTATGAGATAACAAACAACAAAAAATGGTCTGTTCGCACAGACCATTTTTTTATACAGAAATCATTGTCAGCCGCCAAGATTATCGGATTTCCAGAGAGCGTAGAGCGTTAGAGTATCGAATGTGATCTTAGCTCCTTTTTCAACGATCATTCCGTTTTCCATACGCCAGCAGATGAATTCGTCGTTTTCCTTTGTGGGGGTAGGAAGAGCAGGTATCGTATCACCTTCTCTGATATTAATCGGGCTGCAGCTTGTGCCTCCGCGGGAGTCGAAATTTATCGTACATAGTTTTGCATAGTAGGCGTACAGCGTGATATCCTCTGCGGCAAGTTTCGCTCCCTCATAGATCGGCATTTCGTTCTTATCTTTCCAGCAGATGAATTCATAACCTGACTTGCTGGGCTTCGGCAGCGCCGGAAGAGTTTCACCTTCCTCGAGAACCATCGGACTGCAGGAGGAGCCGCCATTTGAATCGAAAGTAACGGCAAACAGTTTTTTCCAATCAGCGTACAGAGTGATGTCTTCCGCTTCCAGGAGAGCATCTTCATAGATCGGCGTTCCGTTCTTGTCCTTCCAGCAGACGAACTTGTAGCCTGTCCTGCTTGGGTACGGAAGCGCGGGAAGCGTATCGCCGTCCTGAAGTGTGATGGAGCTGCAGGATGATCCACCGTTTGAATCGAAACTGACAGTAAACAGTTTTATCCAGTGCGCGTACAGCGTTATGTCCTCGCATGTCAGATTGGCTCCCTCGCTGATCGGGACGTAGTTCTTGTCCAGCCAGCAGAGGAATTTATAACCCGATCTTGTCGGGGTCGGAAGCGCGGGAAGCGCATCGCCGTCCCTGACAGTGATGGAACTGCAGGAGGAACCGCCGTTGGAGTCGAATGTCACCTTGAAGGTCTTGATCCAGTCGGCATAGAGCGTGATATCTTCCGCCGTGAGCAGAGCGCCTTCCGCTATGTATTTGCCGTTCTGATCTCTCCAGCATCTGAAGGAGTATCCCGATCTGGTCGGTCTGGGAAGCTTCGGGAGCTTGTCTCCGTCATGCAGAGTGATAGGATCGCATGCCGTACCGCCCTTGGGATCGAAGCTTACGGTGAACAG
>JAFYZG010000212.1 GCA_017548825.1 Oscillospiraceae bacterium | reverse complement strand
TATGAGCTCGTGTTTACCGGAAAGGAAGTAATCAAGAACCGCTGATCGAATTAACATATAAAAAACGAGGTCCCCTTCACGGGAACCTCGTTTTTGTATGTGTTTTATTCAGTTATTCTGGACCGGACCCTGGAGATGCGTTTTCCGTCTGTCTCGAGCACCGTGAAATCCAGACCTCCGTAGGAGCAGGTCGCGCTGTCGCCTTCCTGGGGGATGTAGCCGAGCAGATCCGTTATAAGCCCTCCGATGGTGTCGTATTCCTCGTCCGCATCCTCGGGCGGCTCGATACCCAGGGCTTCAAAGACATCATTGATCTCCGCATAGCCGTCACTTACTACAGAACCGTCTTCCTGGAGCTGCAGGAGATTTTCCTCTTTGTCATATTCGTCCTGGATGTCTCCGACTATGGATTCCAGGATATCTTCCATGGTGACGATGCCGGATGTGCCTCCGTACTCGTCTACTACTACTGCCAGATGGGATTTGTTTTGCCTGAAATCACGCAGAAGCGAATACGCCTTGTATGTCTCGGGAACATATATGACAGGACGCATGACTTTCCCAAGGCTCTGGTCATCTCTGCTGTCGGAGAGAAGAGGGAGCAGATCCTTTACGTGGCATACGCCGATGATGTCGTCCAGACTGTCCTGATAGACGGGTATACGGCTGAAGCCGCTTTCTATCGCCAGGGCGACCACATCGTGGATATCGGTGTCCACCGGGACGCCCACTATCTCGGTGCGGTGTGTTTCTATATCAGCGCAGTCGACATCATCGAGCTCGAAGATGTTTCCTATCATCTCTTTCTGGTTGCTGTCGATAACGTCTTCTTCCGCGGTATCGACCAGCTCAAGAACATCTTCTTCCGTTATCTCGGTAAGGTCCTTTTCGGCACCGGCGGCATGAACAGCAAGCCGGGAAGGAAGCATCAGAATCTGTGTCAGCGGAGCCAGAATGGCGAGGGGGATCCTGAGAGCAGCGGATGCCGAATACAGTTTCTCGCTCCAGGCCTGGCCGATGAAGAAGGGCATCAGTATGAACAGAGAGAAGAACAGCAGCGACAGCAGAACTGAAAGGGCTATCCTCAGGATCTCTGAGCCGGCAACACCGTCCAGAAGAGAAAAAAACAGCATTGAAGCGATCACTGACAGAACTACGGCGATGATGATGCCGGTGACCGAACGCACCGATACACCCAGACCGTATCTGGAGGTGTCTTCCTGTGATGATTCACGGATATCGGCACCTGTCAGAAGTGACGCGACAATGCAGGAAACAGATGAAATGATAAGTGCGGCGATTCGCCAACCGTCGGGGTCCATTAGAGCTCCTTAATTTCAATAGTGACAATATGTATTCAAATGACTGTCCTGATAATTATATCCGATACCTGACTGGCTGACAACAGCCCCGTGAAGGAGCCGGACAGGCGTTTTTTGTTTCGGAGTACTTCACACGGAAATAGCGTAATGTTAGAATAACTGTAAGCGCAGTTTTTTAATACTGTATTAGAAAATTGGAGGATCCTAATGGCAAGAAACAAAAAGACCATGGACGGCAACAATGCTGCAGCGTATGTATCATATGCATACACTGAGGTGGCCGGAATCTATCCGATCACTCCGTCCAGCCCGATGGCTGACTATGTTGATCAGTGGTCAGCAGCGGGACAGAAGAACATCTTCGGCACCACAGTAAAGGTCGCCGAGATGCAGTCGGAAGCAGGCGCTTCCGGTACTGTGCATGGATCACTTGCAGCCGGCGCTCTCACGACGACCTATACGGCGTCACAGGGACTGCTGCTCATGATCCCCAACATGTACAAGATAGCCGGTGAATTGCTTCCCGCTGTTTTCCACGTCTCCGCACGCGCGGTAGCATCTCATGCCCTGAACATCTTCGGCGACCACTCAGACGTGATGGCCTGCCGTCAGACAGGATTTGCGATGCTCGCTGAGACGAACCCCCAGGAGGTCATGGACCTGTCTCCCGTAGCTCATCTTGCAGCTATCAAGAGCCGTGTTCCTTTCCTCAACTTCTTTGACGGATTCCGCACATCCCATGAGCTTCAGAACATCGAAGTCTGGGATTATGAGGACCTCAAGGAGATGTGCGACATGGATGCAGTCGCTGCATTCCGCAAGCGCGCACTCAACCCCGAGCATCCCGTGATGCGCGGCTCTCACGAGAACGATGATATCTTCTTCCAGCATCGTGAGGCCAACAATGCCTTCTATGACGCCGTACCGGCAGTCGTGGAAGAGTACATGGGCAAGATCAATGCCAAGCTCGGCACTGACTACCGCCTGTTCAACTATTATGGCGCCCCGGACGCAGAACGCGTCATCATCGCCATGGGCTCCATCAATGACGTCGCAGAAGAAGTCATCGATTACCTCACCGCAAAGGGTGAGAAGGTCGGCCTCGTGAAGGTTCGCCTCTATCGTCCTTTCTCTGCCGAGAAACTTGTTGAAGCCATCCCCGCAACAGTCAAGAAGATCGCTGTTCTTGACCGCACAAAGGAACCCGGATCCCTCGGTGAGCCTCTCTATATGGACGTTGTCGCAGCTCTTGCCGCTCAGGGCAGGAAGATCGACACTGTCATCGGAGGCCGCTACGGACTCGGCTCCAAGGATACACCTCCTGCAAGCATTTTCGCAGTGTACGATGAGCTTGCAAAGGATGATCCTAAGCCCCGTTTCACGCTCGGAATCAACGATGACCTGACACATCTGTCTCTGGAAGAGAAGCCCGCTCCCAATACGGCCGCGGAAGGCACCATCGAGTGCAAGTTCTGGGGACTCGGCGGCGACGGCACAGTCGGCGCCAACAAGAACTCCATCAAGATCATCGGAGACTACACCGACAAGTATGTTCAGGCTTACTTCCAGTATGACTCCAAGAAGACAGGCGGCGTGACCATCTCCCACCTGCGCTTCGGCGATCATCCTATCAAGAGCCCATACTACATCAACAAGGCTGACTTCGTAGCCTGCCATAACCCGTCCTACGTGACCAGAGGATACAAGATGGTCAACGACGTAAAGCCGGGCGGCGTATTCATGATCAACTGCCAGTGGACTCCCGAGGAGCTTGGCGAGCATCTCAACGCCGAGGCAAAGCGCTACATCGCCAGGAATAACATCCAGCTCTACACCATCAACGCCATCGACATCGCCGCATCCATCGGCATGGGCAAGCGCACCAACACGACACTCCAGTCGGCGTTCTTCGCACTCGCCAACGTCATGCCCATCGAAGAGGCAGTCGATCACATGAAGGAAGCGGCTCTCAAGAGCTATCTGCGTCACGGCCAGGATGTCGTCGATATGAACTACAAGGCCATCGACGCCGGCGTCACCGCATATGTAAAGATCGACGTACCGGCAGAGTGGGCTGATGCAGTCGACGAGAAAGAAGCCGTAAAGCATGAAGGACCCGAGAAGCTCGTCAAGATGGTCGATACCATCCTTGCTCCCGTCGGACTCATGGACGGCTATTCAGTGCCCGTATCCGCCTTCAAAGATCACGTTGACGGAACATTCGAGCTCGGTGCCTCCGCATATGAGAAGCGCGGCGTGGCAGTCTCAGTTCCGGAATGGAATCCCGAGACCTGCGTGGCCTGCAACAGATGCGCTTTCGTCTGCCCGCATGCTACGATCCGTCCCTTCGCACTCACTGACGCGGAAGCAGAAGCAGCTCCCGAGAACATCAAGTACGCGCCCAAGGCCGCTCTTGTCAACAAGGCCGGATACAAGTTCGCTCTTGCTGTCAGCCCGCTGGACTGCATGGGATGCGGCGTCTGCATCGGAGTATGCCCGACCCAGTCCCTGAAGATGGTCGACAGAGAGTCACAGGAAGATCAGCAGAAGGTGTTCGACTACTGTGTGGCCAACGTGGATGAGAAAGAGATCTCTCCCGCGCTCAACGTCATCACAAGCCAGTTCAAGAAGCCCCTGCTTGAGTTCTCCGGCTCCTGCGCAGGCTGCGCCGAGACTTCATATGCAAGGCTCGTGACACAGCTCTTCGGAGATCATATGTATATCTCCAACGCGACCGGATGCTCCTCGATCTGGGGCGGCCCGGCTGCAACATCACCCTACACAAAGACCAAGGAAGGACGCGGACCTGCATGGGCCAACTCCCTCTTTGAGGACAACGCAGAGCACGGCTTCGGCATGATGCTCGGCCAGAATGCCATCAGGAACGCTCTCAAGGATAAGCTTGAAGCTCTTGCCGGCAAGGAAGATGCGCCTGAATCCTTCAAGGCCGCTGCAAAAGAGTATTTCGACACATTCACCGACGGAAACAAGAACGGTGCTGCCACCGAAGCTCTCGTCGCTGAACTCGAGAAACTCGACTGCGACTGCGAAGACCGCAAGTACATCCTCGAGAACAAGGAATATCTGTCCAAGAAGTCCATTTGGATCTTCGGCGGAGACGGATGGGCATACGATATCGGATTCGGCGGACTGGACCACGTCCTGGCTTCCGGAGAAGACGTCAACATCATGGTCTTCGACACAGAGGTCTATTCCAACACCGGCGGACAGGCTTCCAAGGCATCCCAGATCGGTCAGGTCGCTCAGTTTGCGTCTGCCGGTAAAGAGATCGCCAAGAAGAGCCTCGCCGACATCGCAATGTCTTACGGCTACATCTATGTCGCGCAGGTCGCCATGGGCGCTGACCCGAATCAGACCCTGAAGGCCCTTACAGAGGCTGAGTCCTATCACGGACCATCCCTCGTCATCGGCTATGCACCCTGCGAGATGCACAACATCAGAGGCGGCATGACCAACTGCCAGTCCGAGATGAAGAAGGCCGTGGATGCAGGCTACTGGAACAACTTCAGATACGATCCTCGCCTCAAGGCGGAAGGAAAGAATCCGTTCCAGCTCGACAGCAAGGCTCCCACAGGAAGCTATCGCGACTTCATCATGGGTGAGGCAAGATACTCATCCCTGACACGTTCCTTCCCGGAGCGCGCGGAAGTCCTGTTCGAGAAGGCTGAACAGAACGCCAAGAACCGTTACGAAGCACTCGCCGAGAGAGCAGAGTAATCAGCATTCTTTCAAAATGAAAAAGCCGGAGCAGAAGCTCCGGCTTTTTGCATGGAACAGAAAAACCCGGGCATTACCCGGGTTTTAGGTCAAATCGTTTTTCTGCGGTGTTCCTTCATATGGGCTGCGATCACGGTCTCTCCGTCGGGTACAGAATGAGTGAGCCAGACGTTTCCTCCGATCACGCAGTTGCTGCCGATATGTGTGTCTCCTCCGAGGATGGTCGCTCCGGCATATACCACTACATTGTCGCCGATATCGGGGTGACGTTTTATGCCCTTGACCAGACTGCCGTCCTCAGCGACTTCGAAGCTCTTTGCCCCGAGAGTCACATGCTGATAGAGCTTAACGTGCTCTCCTATGGTCGTGGTCTCGCCGATCACGACGCCTGTCCCGTGGTCTATAAAGAACCGCCTGCCGATCGTCGCTCCGGGATGTATGTCTATTCCTGTCACGCGGTGCGCGTATTCAGTCATTATCCTCGGGATAAGAGGGACCTGATGGACATAAAGTTCATGGGCGATCCTGTAGACACCGATAGCGGTAAATGCCGGATATGTAAGGATCACTTCGTCTGTGCTTTTGGCGGCGGGGTCTCCCTCGTACGCGGCCTGAACGTCCGTCAGCAGGACCTTTTTGATGCCCGGGAGACGGGAGAAGAGCCATTCAGCGCAGTCTTCCGCTTCCGCTGCCGTCATGATGTGGGACAGGGCGGAAGTCAGATGGCCGTGAGCTCTGCGCAGATACTCTTCCGACGAGGTCGTTTCATCGCCTGAACAGGATTCGAAGCGTAAATGCAGCGGGAACATGGAGCACAGGATGCAGTGCAGTGCATACTCGGTCTCTTCTCTGAGTCTCGAATAGTCTGCGGAGTCTGTGCTGTCCAGAGAAGCAAGCCTGTCGGCGATATCATGGAAATCTGTCATTGTTCAGCCTCTGAAAAGGTGCGGGGTTGATGATCTTTCGCTCAGTATATCCGGCTGCTGCGGTATTGATTCGGATATAAAGTGGCAATTGACATTTTACAAGCAGTTTTCTATAATTACAAGGCGCATTTGAGACACTAGCTCAGTCGGCAGAGCACCTGCCTTTTAAGCAGGGTGTCCGGAGTTCGAATCTCCGGTGTCTCACCATCTGACATCCTTTGCACCCCGTACAGTCATGAAGTGGGACGCAAAGGGTGTTTTGCTGTGAACAAAAAGCGGTATGCAGTTCAGCAGAGCGGCATATCTGTTCACAGAATGATAATATGGGGACTGTATAGTTATAATTGCTTTGATTATCGGCAGAGTCTGACTCACGGAGGAGTTCGGTGAAACACAGCAGGGTCCACAATCTCATAACGTACATGATCATGCCCATCGCCATCGTATGGATGGAGATGGCTCTTCATGTGAGGATGAAGACAGAACTGTTCTTCTGTCCCATATACATCGCGTTCTCTGTTTCCTTCGGCCTTCTGTTCAGCTTCATTCTTTCACTTATAGGAAACAAAGCTGAGAAGACAGTCAGAATGATCATGCTGGTCATTCTGTGGCTTATATTTGCCGCCGAGAGCGTAGGTTATCTGATCCTCCAGTCCTACTATCCTCCCACGACTCTGGGAACGGCGGCTGAAAACAGGCTTTACGACTACATAGATATCATTAAGACCACGGTCATGGACAATGCGCTGTATCTGGCGCTGCTCTTCGTACCGGTGCTGTTCGGGGCAGTTGTCCCGTCACGCGGCATACCTGACAGGGAGAGCTGGAGATCCTCCGGAAAGAAGATTCCGGAATCCAGATACAGGTTCCGCTGGAGGATGCTTGTTTCCGTGATTATTCTGGTGCTGGTATTCGCGTTCCACTTCGCCGGACTTTATCTGACC
>JAFYZG010000211.1 GCA_017548825.1 Oscillospiraceae bacterium | reverse complement strand
GTGCCTCTTCTGCTGGACAAGTTTACCGTTCAGGTAACAGTCGTAGCCCTCATGCTTTGCAATTATGCGGAAATGATTGAATTCGCCGTATCTCAGGTCCAGTTCCTCTGACGGAACAGATCCTCCGGGTCTGCGGGAAGGCGCCTCCAGAGCTCCTTTTCCGTCCTCTATGCGCCAGACCTGATTGCGCACAGATCTCACGTTCCATCTTGGGTCCTTTGGCTCGTTGCAGCCCGCGTCGGTCTCCGGATGATGGTTCCATACGGACAGCGTCACATCGTCGTCCTTATTCAGTCTGATATCCGCCTCAAAGGTGTATTCCTCGAGGTCTTCCCCGTCAAAGACAGCCCAGCAGACATCATCGTCCACGATCATCCCCGGGAAATAGCCGGACGCCATGAACTCCCCGAAGGTGCTGTTCCAGACGGGATTCTTTCCCATCATGGGGTGCGGATTTTCCGCTTTTACAAGTTTACAGTTGCCGTCGTCCTCCGACACTCCGCCGTATACCATCTGCGAGATGCCCACTGGCTCTCCGTTGACCTTCACGTTCCTGAACTCTATGCCCGGATGAGACGACATGATGCCGGGGACCCCGAAATATACGGGCGGCACCCTGTCGCTGACGGTCTCGGTCTCAAGGACCTCTTTCCCCCTGTTCGCCGCCATGAGCGATATCGCGTGATAGGACGGGATGCCGTATACCTCATGGTTGTTGAACACGACGAGATTGGGTCTCCATGCGGTGTAATCGCTGTTCTGCAGCAGCGGCGCATATGCCGTGAGCTTCACGATGTCCTGGTTGCGCTCCACGCCCGCCAGGAAGACCGCTTCCGCCAGCGCGCATTCCATGGAGGCTATCGTATTGCCTCCGTTGACTGCGTATTCACCGAGGAAGATATCCGGACCGTTCCTGTCATAGAAGTCGAAGCGATTGTCGTTCTCCATGAAGAACTCGGGAGCGCTGTAGTAGTGCTCGTCCGCCATCTCGGTGGGAAGCCCATCCTGCTCGGTATGGGTGTTGGATATATAGATCACGCCGGGATAGGCTTCCTTGAGGGCTTTATAGAATCTCTCATACCTCTCGTTGTATTCCGGTCCGTGGTTCTCATTGCCTATCTCGAAGTACTTCATCGAGAAAGGTTCCGGATGTCCGGCTGCCGCTCTCATGGCGCCGTATCTGCTGTCCTCAGGTCCCAGAGCGTATTCCAGCGCCCCGAGCGCCTCCTGCAGGAACTCATCCACCGTCTCTTCATCGAACAGTTCCGATACTCTGGCCTGGCAGGACATGCCGACGTTGCACACGTACAGCGGCGCCATGCCGGTATCCTCGCAGAGCTGCAGGAACTCGTGGTATCCGAACCCGTTGGTGGTCCTGTAATGCCACATCAGGTTATGGGAAGGCCTCTCCCAGGGATCGCCTATGGTGTTCGAGAACTTCATGGCCGTCTCCAGGCTCATGCCTTCCACGATGCAGCCTCCGGGATATCTGAGGAACTTCGGGTGTGTGGCCATAAGCGCCTCCACAATGTCCTTCCTCAGTCCGTGTCCGCAGTATGTGTCCTCCGGCAGCAGCGAAGTGTAACCGAATCTCACGTCTGCGGCAACGGGACAGGATATTACCGTTCTGGCTTCATGGCAGGTGCCGTTTGACGTCAGTCTCAGTTCAAGCTTATGCCACCCGGGTCCTCCCGGTGCGCTGACGGATCCTTCCGCGAACACCTCTCCGTCGGGTCCCTCCAGAGACGTTTTGAGCATAACGGGATATGCCGTCCTGACGAACATAAGCATGTCATATGACGCTCCTTCCGTGACGCTGACGCCGGAATAGCCTATGTTCCAGATCCTCCCTCCGGGGGTGAAGCTGACCAGCAGAGACGCCTCTCTCTTCTCGTTGAGAGTCTCGCCCTGGTCCAGGTCCATCTCGGCTCCCTCGCTGTACCATCCCGGTATCGGAGTGTACGGGACCTTTTCTGCCCATTCATCCATCCCCTCTCCGTGGTTGAAACAGCCCGGCCAGCCTCCCCTGTTGACATAGACCAGCTGATCCTCGTCGACGGTGCATCCTCCGGGGATCAGGGAATCCTCGAATGACCGGTTGCGGATCATCTCGGGGTATATTCCGCCGTCTCCTGCTCTGTTGATGTCCTCAAAGAAAAGACCGTACAGATCCTCAGAAGCGGGGAATCTTACCTTCTTTGTGTAGACTTTTACTTCGTTCATGTGTCTCTCCTTGCGTCAGCCTGAGGTCTCAGTCTGTCTGCTCCCTGAGAGCGAGACAGAACTCCTCGAACTCTATCCTTTTTCCGTATGACTCGAACTCGAACTGCTGGCACTTCCCTCTGTCTCCGGTCCAGTACAGATAGAGGAAGGGGCCCTTGTATCCGGAATCGAGGCTCTCGGTCCTGTTTTTCACCGTGCCTCCTTCCAGCAGACGGAAGAACTCGTTCCACTGCTCTTCCGTGAGCTCCAGCGTTCCCGAGACCGTGGTGTCTTCCTCAGTCAGCGGGATATGGTCGCCGTCCCTGGTCTCATGCCGGAACAGATACTTCCCGTCTTCCGCGGTGAACCTGTATCTCTGGAAATGCGGCGGGAAAGTGGATGTGGAGACCGTGTAGTAGAAATCATAGACCTTTCCGATCTTTACCTGTTTTCCCACTGTCTTCTTCCCGAACAGCATGATCCCTCCCGCTATGATGAGCGCTGCAATCAGGAGGACTGCAGCGCTTATAAGAAAGCACCTTTTTGCGGATATCTTTCTCATGTTATTTCTCCCGTCAGAGACTGTAGCAGAGCTCGTAAGCCTCGCGGATGACGCTCATCAGGTTGCCCACCTCGCGGGCGTCTCCGATCACATGCACCCTGTCCTCCGGTACTCCGGCTTTAGCCAGAGCATCGGACACGGTATGCACCGGGACATACCCGACCGACATCACTACGCTGTCTGTCTCGATCGCCAGCTCTTCTCCGTCTCTGTTTATCTTAACCGTGAGCCTGTCGCCGCTCTCCACTCCCTCGAACCTCGCTGAGGTGTATACCGGGATCTCATAGTAGCGGATTATCTCCCTGAGCATATTGGAGTTGGCCGCGCAGAGCCCGGGCACCTGCAGGATATCGTCCTGCATCTCCACCACTGCTGGCTTTTTGCCCTTCTTTACCAGGTCGTAAGCTATCTCCACGCCGGTGAGTCCGCCGCCGATGATGACGACTTCCTCGCCTACGGGCTTCGTATCCCTGAGGTATTCGATGGCTTCTACCACTCTCTCATCGTCCAGCCCGGGCAGGTCAAGTTTCCTGGGCGCGGCTCCGGTCGCCACGATGATCTCGTCATAGTCTCTGAGATCTTCCGCCTTAGCTTCCGTATTGAGCCTCACGTCAACGCCGAGCTTATCCATCTGGTGCCTGTACCAGTCCAGCAGCATCCTGTCCTTCTCCTTGAAGGAAGGCGCCGCCGCCGCGATGAACACGCCGCCCAGTTCTCCCGTCTTCTCGAAGAGAGTGACTTTATGCCCTCTCAGCGTGAGGATGCGGGCCGATTCCATGCCGCCCACGCCTCCGCCGACTATGGCGATGTTCTTTTTGAATTCGGCTTCCGTGAGATCCCACTCGGTCTCCTCCATTGCTGTGGGGTTGACCGCGCAGTGAGCCATGCTCATGCCGCGGGACACGGGAGTCCTCACCAGGCTTATCCCGAAACATCCGTTGTGGCATGCGATGCAGGGCCTGATGTCTTCCTCCCTGCCCTCTCTGGCCTTGTTGAGCCACTCCGGATCAGCCAGAAACTGGCGCGCCACGCCTATTCCGTCGATCTCGCCTGCCGCTATGGCCTTGTCCGCGAACTCGGGATCCTCCATGCGTCCGGCGCAGAACACCGGGATGTTGACGAATTTCTTGATGTATGAAACTTCCGGGAAATTGCAGTGCAGAGGCATGTACACCGGGGGATGAGCCCACCACCAGGAGTCGTAGGAACCGTTGTCCGCGTCCAGAGCGTCCGCTCCCGCAGCTTCCAGCAGTCTCGCCGCCGCGGGACTCTCCTCCAGGCTGCGTCCGAACTCCTTGTAATCCTCCCCGGGAAGCGCTCCCGCGTTGAATCCGCGCATCTTGCTGGAGACGCTGTAGCGGATCATTACGGGATAATCCTCTCCGCAGGTCTTCTTTATTTCCCTGATGACCTCCGTGATGAAGCGGAACCTGTTCTCCAGGCTTCCGCCGTACTCGTCGGTCCTCTCGTTGGTGCTTGAGATCGTGAACTGGTCCAGGAGATATCCCTCATGGATGGCGTGGATCTCGACGCCGTCTATCCCCGCTTTCTTGCACATGAGCGCAGACTTCCCGAAGGCATCCACTATGTCGCGGATCTCCTCTCTGGTCAGGCCTCTGTGCTTGAGGTCGGGCATCCAGACGTTGGGTATCCCGTCGGAGGGCGCCACCATCAGCGCGTTGCGCGTGGCTTCGTCCATGCCGGGTCCGAGACCTATCAGCTGGGCTCTTCCGAATCCTGCTCCCAGCTGGAAGAAATACTTCGCTCCGTAGGAGTGTATCTCGTCTATTACTTCCTTTACGGGTCCGAGGAAGATGTCCTCCTTCTCATAGAGATATCCGTTTACGTCCTTGACTCCGGTGACGCCGGGGACGATCAGTCCGACACCACCGCGGACTCTTTCCATATAGTACTCTCTGATATGCGGGTTGAACTTCCCGTCATGACCGAGGAAAGACGTTCCTCCCATGGCCGTGAGGATGACTCGGTTCTTGAGGGTAACGCTGCCGATCTTTACCGGTGAGAACAGTGATGAATATCTTTCCTGCATATTATTGTTCCTTTCCTTCTTTAATTAGAATGATTGGATCGTTTCCATATTATGATTATATCATCTCGGGCCTGCACGATTCTTTGCGGATCAAAGAAGTATCAATAAAAAAACGGAGCTGAGACGATCGTCCCT
>JAFYZG010000210.1 GCA_017548825.1 Oscillospiraceae bacterium | reverse complement strand
TATCCTTCTTGGACAGTTTTTTCCCGTCGCTGTCCCTGACTTCCTTGCTGCTTATCTCCAGAACGTCCCTGACGTCCTTCTCTATGCTTTTCGGTGTAATGCCGTGCGCTTCGTTATATGCGGTCTGTATCTCTCTTCTGCGCTGCGTCTCGACGATGGCCCGCTCCATGGAAGGCGTGACGGTGTCTGCATACATTATGACCGTGCCCTCAACATTCCTGGCTGCCCTTCCGATGGTCTGCACCAGGGAAGTCTCGCTTCTGAGAAATCCCTCCTGGTCCGCGTCGAGTATCGCCACCAGCGACACCTCGGGCAGATCCAGTCCCTCCCTGAGGAGGTTTATTCCCACCAGCACGTCGAACTCTCCGAGCCTCAGGTCCCTTATGATCTCCATCCTCTCGATGGTATCGATATCGTAATGCATGTACCTGACCTTGACTCCCCTGTCCGTCAGGTAGGAGGTAAGATCCTCGGCCATCCTCTTTGTGAGGGTCGTCACCAGGACTCTCTCCTTCTTTTCCACGCGGATGTTGATCTCGCTGAGCAGATCGTCTATCTGACCTTCCGTGGGTCTGACCGATATCTCGGGATCCACGAGTCCGGTCGGTCTTATTATCTGCTCCACCACCTGTGTGGAGTTCTCCCTCTCGAAATCGCCGGGAGTTGCGCTGGTGAAGATCACCTGGTTTATGTGTCTCATGACCTCATCGAACTTGAGAGGTCTGTTGTCAAATGCCGATGGCAGACGGAATCCGTAGTCCACCAGATTCTTCTTCCTGGAATAATCCCCGCCGTACATGCCGCGCAGCTGCGGCAGGCTGACATGGGATTCGTCGATGAACATCAGGAAGTCATCGGGGAAATAGCTCAGCAGAGTAGATGGTTCGCTCCCCGGAGCTCTTCCCGAAAGTACTCTGGAGTAGTTCTCCACTCCCTTGCAGGTGCCGACCTCAGTGATCATCTCTATATCCGCCATTGTCCTCTGCGCGATACGCTGGGCTTCTATGAGCTTGCCCTTGGACTTGAACCACTCAACGCGCTCATCCATCTCGTCCCTGAGTTCGTCCAGTTTCTCAAGCAGAGTGTCTCTGGGGATCACGTAATGAGAAGCCGGGAAGATTGCCACATGCTCCAGTGAGAGAGTCTTGGCTCCGGTGACAGTGCTGATCTCCGAGATGCGGTCTATCTCGTCCCCGAAAAACTCTATCCTGACAGCCTTGTCATTGCTGTATACGGGGAACACCTCCACCACGTCTCCTCTGACCCTGAACCGGTTGCGCTCAAAGCCGACGTCGTTGCGCTCATACTGCAGCTCGACGAGTTTTCTGAGAAGTTCGTCCCTCCCGTAGTGCATGCCAGGCCTCAGCGAGATCACGGACTTGCGGTAATCTATCGGGTTTCCAAGAGAATAGATGCAGGACACCGATGCGACGATGATCACGTCATCTCGCTCGGACAGAGCCGATGTAGCCGAGTGCCTCATGCGGTCTATCTCATCGTTGATGTCGCTGTCCTTCTCGATGTATGTGTCCGTGTTGGGTATATATGCTTCCGGCTGATAGTAATCGTAATACGAAACAAAGTACTCTACCCGGTTTTCCGGAAAAAACTCGCGGAATTCCGAGCAAAGCTGCGCAGCAAGTGTTTTGTTGTGGGCCAGGACCAGCGTCGGCCTGTTCACATTGGCGATTATGTTCGCCATCGTGAAGGTCTTCCCCGATCCCGTGACGCCCTTGAGCGTCTGCATCCTGTCGCCTCTCAGCACTCCTTCCGTGAGCGCCGCTATGGCTTCAGGCTGATCTCCGGTGGCCTGGAATCTGGATACCAGTTTGAACTTTTCGCCTGACATTAAAAACCCCGGAAATTGAATTGAGGAAAAAAGCACACAACGAAGGTGTGTGCTTCGCCTTTGCGTTTCGGCTTCTGTCATTATATACTAATTACCTGCATGCCGCAATTTGATTATCCGTCCCGGTGCATGTAATTCCGGACGGAAGAAAGGAGGCCAGTCATGCGTGAATACGTGATAGATTCCCGCAACAGCGGTATGAGACTGTCCAGATTCGTGGAGAAGACCGCGCCTTCTCTTCCCGTAAGCGGACTTTATAAGGCGATCAGGACCAGACGGATCAAACTGAACGGAAAGAGATGCCGTCCCGACGACCGTCTGACGGAGGGCGACGTCGTCCAGCTCTGGCTGGATGAATCCAGTTTTGAAAACAGGAGCCTGCCGGATTTCATGCGAGCATCCGCGGACCTGACCGTTTTGTATGAGGATGCCGACACGGCTGTCCTCTACAAGCCGCAGGGACTCAGCTCCCATCCGTATGCGGGAGAATACAGCGACAACCTGGTGGCGAGATTCCTCAGGCATATGTACGAGAACGGCGAATACGACCCCGAAGCCGGAGGATCCTCTCCCGCCCTGTGCAACAGACTGGACCGCAACACGGAAGGCATCGTCCTGGCAGGCAAGAACCATGAAGCGGTAAAAGCGATCAATTCCCTCATAAAGAACGGCAGCATCAGAAAGACATACCTCGCGGTCACTGTCTCCAGTCCTCCGGAAGACGGCATCTACGAAGCCTGGCTTCTCAAGGATGAGAAGAAGAACATCGTAAAGGTCCGTTCCGATGAGAAGGAAGGCTGGCAGAAGATAATCACGGAGTTTAGGACCGTTTCCGAGAAGAACGGTCTGTGGCTCGTGGAATGCATCCTCCACACAGGGAGGACGCACCAGATAAGAGCACACCTGTCGTTCCTTGGAGC
>JAFYZG010000209.1 GCA_017548825.1 Oscillospiraceae bacterium | reverse complement strand
GTGCCCCTGGGCGGATAAGGTAAAAGCCGTCCTGTATCCCGGACTTCCCGGACAGGGAGGCGCGAAGGCGGTAGTGAGGCTGCTTTTCGGGGAGGCGGTGCCCTCCGGGAAACTGGCCGAGACATGGCCTCTCAGGTATTCCGACTGCGTGACGTCAGCATATTATCCGATGAGAGACGCCGAATACAGGGAAGGCGTCTATGTGGGATACCGCTGGTACGACGCGGCGGGGATCGACGTGAGGTGGGCCTTCGGGCACGGCCTCAGCTACACTTCTTTCTGTTATTCCGACATTAAGGCGGACGGCAGGGAAGTAAGCGTGACCGTCACCAACAAGGGCAGCAGGACCGGAAAAGAGACCGTACAGCTCTATGTGGAGCCTGCAGGGGATCGCGGATACCGCCCCGTCAGGGAACTGAGACATTTCAGCAAGATCGAGCTGGCGCCCGGCGAATCCAAGACGGTCAGTTTCACGCTGGAGGACCGGGACTTCTCGGTCTACGACGGCGGCTGGAAGGTGATAGGCGGCACATATAATATCAGAGTCGGGGCATCCAGCAGGGATCTGCCTCTGAGCTGCACGGTCGAGGTGCGGGGAGAGAAGATGCCGCAGAATCTGCCGGAAGGAAGCTGGTATCTGGAACCCTCCGGGACGCCGTCCAGGGAAGAGTGGGAGACCATGCTGGGACACAAAGTCATCCCGGAGCAGAAGCATGTCCGCGGACAGTTCACGATGGAGGACTCGGTGGAGGACATGCGCGGTAGTTCCCTGGTCATGAAGATCCTGTACAAAGTGATGGAGAACGAACTGTCGAAGAGATACGGGGACAAGAAGGACTATTCCGATCCCGTCTTCCGCATGATGATGGAATCCACTGCGAGAGGACCGCTGCGCAGCATGCAGATAAACGGGGGTCTCAGAGACGGCATCCTGCAGGGGATGGTGGATATGGCCAACGGACGTCCTCTCAGAGGCATCGCCAGAATGATAAGGGGATGATCCCGTCTGCAGACAAGGAGACACCGGCTGTACAGCCGGTGTTTTTGCATGTGGAAAAGATCTCTGAAAAACTTCCGGAAAAACGCTTGACACATATATCGGATGCCGATATACTATATATCGTAGTCCGATGTATCGGACGCTGATAGTATAAGGAGGAAGGATATGGACGATAAGATCAGGCGCATATATGTGCCTATGACGGAGTCCGGATTCTACATACTCTACTGTCTGCAGACGCCGCAGCACGGATACGGCATAAGCCAGCAGGTCAGGAAGATGACCGCGGGAGCCGTGAACATAAGCGCGGGAACCATGTACGGCGCTCTGTCGAAGATGGAGAAGGACGGGCTCATAAAGTTCCACAGCGAAGTGGAAAAGAGGAAGCTCTACAATATAACGGAACTGGGCGAGGAGGTCCTCAGTGCCGAGACGGCAAGGATCGACAGGCTCTACAGAAACAGCAAAGGAGAGTATCTGGGATGACTAAGAAAGTGACCAGGTTCTTTACGATAGCGGATTACCTGGAAGAAGAGAACTGGCTCAGGGAGATGCACAGTCAGGGATGGAAGATAGTGAAGATCAAGGCGCCCTGCTTCTACACCTTTGAGTCCTGCGAACCGGAGGACGTGATCTACAGGCTGGATTTCCGCAACACGGAGAAGCCGGAGGACTACCTGCAGATGGTCAGCGACTTCGGATGGGAACATATCGGCGACTGCCTGGGGTGGATGTATTTCCGCAGGCCCGCCGACACTGCGGCATCGGAAGAAGAGGGAGAGCTCTTCTCCGACAACGAGTCCAAAGCGGAGATGGTGAAAAACATAGTCAGGACCAGGATGATGCCTCTGGTTGTCATTTTCCTGTGCTCCGTGCTGCCCAACTTCTTCCGTATCCTCAACGGGGAATATGTCGGTCCGTGGGGAGCGGTGTTCAGCGTGCTGTTCTGTCTGCTGTTCATCCTCTATGTCTACCTGATAATCCACTGCGGCATCAAGCTGAAGAAGATAAAAGACCGCTACAAAGACTGAAACGTCAGCTGCATGCGCATGACAGGGGAGGCAGATAAGGACCGGCCTGAACTGCCCGATGCCCGGCGTAAGCGATCCATTACTGCAGAGAACAGACCGGACGGGGATCGCCGTCCGGTCTTCTGTGTGTCAGGCGGTATGGTATACTGTTGAAAAAAGAACGGAACAGGTATTATCATGGACGACACTTTTGAACTGTATGACCTCAAGGTCGAGGTAGTGACCGGAGACAGGCCTTTCGTGTGCTCCCACAAAGAAGGGGACTGTTTCTATGTGCAGGGGGAGAACCTGGTGTTCCCTGAAGGATCCAGCTTCTCCATGTACGCACTGAGCGCCATACTGCCGCTGCTTCCCGCAAAGCAGCGGGATACGGATCCCAACGACTGGATGAGCACCGACGCGTACATCGCATGTCCGGATCCGAACTGCGGCGCGAGGTTCAGGATAACAAGAACAGGGAAGAGGACCTTTTCCCACAGCGAGACCACGGTCGTGCCGTTAGGAGGAGAAGATGGATCAGAAGAACAGGTTTAAGAACGGATACGAGTTCAACCGCATAATCAACGGCTGCTGGCAGCTCTCCGCGGAGCACTGCCTGCAGGGGAAACTGGATATAGACGACGCGATATACGCTTTCCACCGCCTCAAGGACGAGGGATTCACCACCTTCGACTGCGCGGACATCTACACCGGCGTCGAGGAGATACTGGGCAGGTTCGTCAGCGAGCTCAAGGCGTCGGGGAACTATAAAGAGGAAGACATCCAGATCCACACGAAATTCGTGCCGGACAAGTCGGTGCTGCCGGTAATAAACAGGGAATACACCGAGAAGATCGTGGACCGTTCCCTCATGCGCACGCACCGGGAGGCCATCGACCTCATACAGTATCACTGGTGGGATTTCAGCATCCCCGGATACATCGACGCAGCTCTGGACCTGGTGGAACTGCAGAAGAAGGGCAAGATCAGGAACATCGGCATGTGCAACATGGACACGCAGCGCCTGAAGGAGCTGCTGGACGCCGGCATAGACATCGTGTCCAACCAGGCTCAGTATTCCTGCTTCGACAGAAGGCCCGAGAGGGAACTGCTGGAGTTCAGCAGAGAGCACGGCATACAGACCTTCTGTTACGGGACTCTGGCAGGCGGATTCCTGGACGAGAGGTATATCGGAAAGGAATACAGGGCCCCAGAGACCAGATCGCAGGTCAAGTACATGCAGGTCATAGAGGACACGCTGACCTGGGACGGACTGCAGAAGCTTCTGCTCCTCCTTAAGGAGATCGCGGACGAACACGGAGTCAGGATAGCCAACGTGGCCACTCAGTACATCCTCAGGCAGGAAGGAGTGGGAGCGGTCATGATCGGCACCAGGAACTCGAAGCACATAGATTCCAACCTCGCCACTCTCAGATTCGATCTGACGCAGGAAGACTTGGACGCCATATCCTCGTTCCTCGCGCAGTATCCGAACCTGGAAGGGGACTGCTACTGGCTGGAGAGGACGTCTCCAAGATACATGAACATAATCCTGACAGACCTAAACAAGGAATGATACAGATAATAAAACAAGAAAGGAGATGCGGATGCATCTCCTATTTCCATGCTCATAAAAGAGCTGACGTTCACTTTTCGCCTTCCCATATTTCGCAGAATCTTCAGGCGCAGTTGCCGTTTTCTTCAGACAGCGTTCACACAGGGGCTCTATCATCTCAGTATCAGAACTTGCAGGCTTTGAAACTCAGAAGCCCGCAAAAAGAAAGGAGACTGAGAAAATGCTCAAGAAATTATTCAGCAATACAGCGGCGCTGGTGCTGGTCTGTACAGCGATACTGGCGATGTGCCTTGCGGCATGCGGATATACAGGAGAACAGAGGGAGGTATCCTATTCCGTCTCGGGAAACAGCAGTTCCTCCTACAGCGGCAGCCAGAGCAGTCCGTCACACAGCACGCAGAACAGCAGCGGCATCACAGAGAACAGCGGAAGCGATCAGGAATATATCGTGACAGAGACTGACAGCGATCTGTTCACCGAGAGAGATCTCACCCAGACGGCGGACCTGTCGGAAGCGCAGACAGTAGCCGTGACTTCGGGCAGCACCTACACCATCGATAAGGACGGAGTATACGTCCTCAGCGGGACCGCAGAGAACTTCACCGTCGTTGTCGACGCAGGCGACGAAGATAAGGTGCAGCTGGTTCTTGACGGACTCTGCGTCACGAACGGGAACGATCCTGTCATCTACGTAAAGAACGCCGACAAGGTGTTCGTCACAAGCGCGGGATCCGACTGCACGCTGACCGTAACAGGAGCGTTCTCCTCCGACGGCAGCATCGGCACCGACGCGGTCATCTTCTCAAAGGACGACCTGGTACTGAACGGGACCGGCGCCGTGACGGTGAGCTCCACCGACAACGGAGTCAGCTGCAAGGACGACCTCAAGGTCACCGGCGGGACCTGGAACATCACATGTACGACAGACGCTCTCGAGGCGAACGATTCCATCGCCGTAGCGGGAGGTACCCTCAACATCAGGACGTCCAAGGACGGTCTCCACGCGGAATACGACGAGGACAACACCGCAGGGTGGATCACCATCGAGGGAGGGACTCTCAACATCACTGCCAAGGATGACGCGATCCACGCGACCACCGTTCTGACAGTGAACGGCGGCGAACTGAACATCACCGCAGCGGAAGGTCTGGAGGCCACTCAGGTGGAGATCAACGGAGGCACGGTCGATAT
>JAFYZG010000208.1 GCA_017548825.1 Oscillospiraceae bacterium | reverse complement strand
TCCTGCTCCGGCGAGCATCCGGTGTAGGAATAAGTCATCCTGTGGGCAATCTTCCCGAGGATGAGGTCGTCGTTATGGAACATATCCTCCATGCTGCAGGCCGGGAAATTCACGCTCACGGCCTTGATCCTGGGAAGCGCGATGCCGTCGGCCGTCGCCGCGAGATCTCCGCTGTTGATCCTGTATGAGATATTCAGGGCCATGCTGGCTCCCGCGGAACCGCCCGTTACGAACAGGTCCTCAGCCTTGCCGCCGAACTGAGAGATATTGTCCCTCACCCACCCGAAGGCTTCCATGACCTGGTTCTCGGTGAAGCCCGCGAGATGCAGTTCCTCCGAGGAAAGATCGTAGTCCATGCTGACCACGACGTAGCCGTTCTTAGCGAAAACGTCGGAATAATAGGTGTGAGCGGTCCTGTCGCTCTGCACCCAGCCGCCTCCGTGGATGTATACCATGACCGGTTTGTCCGTTTTCCCGTCATCCACGTAGTAGACGTTGAGATCCACCGGTCCTCTTTCCGATTCCGTGTATGTAAAGGTCTCTACATTTACACCTGTGACGTCCTCTTTCTGGGGCCAGAAGACGAAGTCCAGCTTGTTCATTTTGAGCTGGAACGCCACGTATATCACAAGGAATCCCGATATCAGCAGGCAGACCATGGACATGAAGGCATTCAGTTTCCAGATGCCGTTCCTGCTGTTCCATCTGCCGCTCAGGATGAGCGAGAGCAGGAACATGAGGCCGCACAGAGGCAGCCACAGGTGCATATAGGCCACCGTGATGAAGTTCGACACGCTTCCGAACGCAGGTATCGCCGGTATCAGAGTTCCCAGCGAGATCAGCAGCATCACCAGGATGATGAATGTAAACAGTATCCTGATCAGTTTTCTTACAGTTTCCATATCGATCCCCTAAGATATATGTCTGTCTTCTAATTCAGTCCGTGATCTCGGCCCAGATCACCGCCTGGGCTCCCTTTGCCTCCGGTATCGGGCAGATGGGATAGCAGTGTATCATCCTGTCGCCCTCTATCAGCGCGACGTCCGTGCCGGCCTCCTTCATCTTATCGACGAGAAGGATGGTGTCGGGGTACAGCACCTCCCAGGTGCCCGTTGTGACCGTGACGTGGCACGGTATGGAAAGATCTCCGTAGATTGGGCTCACCTTCGGGTCGGTGACCGGCAGATCCCCTGCCCAGACCTCGCCCATCCTCTTCAGGCCGCCGATGCCCAGCATCGGATCCAGCTTTGCGTATTCCTCCAGGTCTTCGTTGGACATGGTGACGTCCACCCAGGGCGATATGAGTATCAGTTCCTCCGGCAGCGTTTTGCCCTGCTGCTTGAGCTGCTGGACCAGGCCCAGCGCCAGGCCGCCTCCCGCGGAGTCCCCCATGAGCACGATCTTCCCGCAGTCGTTGAACTTTGTGTAATAGTCGTAATAGCCCATGCACGCGCTGTAAGCGTCTTCACAGGTGTATACCGGCATCTTGGGATATACGATAAGGATCACCTCCGCTCCGGTCTCCGCCGCGGTGCGGGCAGCCATCGTGGTCTGCTGGTTGTTGGGCTGGTTCACGTAGGCGCCGCCGTGGAAGTAGAACACCGTCTGCTTCGGGTTCTCCTGGTCGTTGTATATGAATGCCTGAAGGTTCCCGTATCTCTCCTCCCTAAGCGAAACTCCGAACTTGGCCTTATCTATCACGACAGGCTGCGCGTTCTCCTCCGCCTTGGACTCTATGTATTCGTCGGCCTTGTCGGCGTAGGTGAACTTGTCGCTGCGGTGCTGCAGCACCAGGAACAGGTCCACGAAACCCGCCATGAAGGATCTGTGTTTGACGACCCTGCACCAGAACCAGAATCCTCCGGCTATGAGCAGAACCGCCACGAGCAGTCCCGCGATTATCTTGAGAAAGATCTTCATTTTTGACCTCCCGGTGAGACTACAGTTTCCTTCTTATCAGCATACAGGCTATGCCCACTGCAGTGAGTACGGTGCCCGTCACGAGACACACGGTCTTATTGTACCGCAGTCTCGCGTACTGCTCGTTCGAGCCGTCCATAAGATGATAGTACGCCCAACGGAACAGCGCCGCCATGAGCAGCGACAGTATGCCGGCAATGATGAGCGCTATGCTTATTATCTTAAGAGCTTTCTTCATGGATCTTATTCCTCACGGATATCCGCGAACACTTCCCCGGCCGGTCCGGTTCTGCCTTCGATCATGTCCGCGTATCCCTTTTCGAGTTCCGCGGACAGTTCTTCTGACGGTATAGAAGACAGTCCTTTCGCCGTGTTTCCGGGAGGCACCGCTGTCACATAAGGCTGTTCGTACGGGATATCCTTGTCCGCGCAGGGTCCTTCTCTCCACATCTGGAAGAACCTCCCCAGAGGCACAGTGTAATAGCCGTCCTGGAAGTGGTCCGTGACGTCGTACGGATCCGCGATGATCAGAACGTCGTCATAGGGATCTTCGGTGCCGCAGGTATCCAGGCCTATCAGCACCTGCCAGTGGCCGGCCCAGTCCACCCAGTCGAACATGACCGGCGTGCCGGCGTCCAGCTTCTCAATGAAGAACCCGCGGCACTCTTCTATGGTCTCAAACTTCTTCTTCGTGTCTGCGTGGCATTCGGTATTCCATCCTATGGACCGGAAGAACTCCGTCAGCCCCTCCACCGTGGTCCCTCTTGCGGGATGGGTGTCCGCTGCCTCGCAGATCTGCATCTCGTTGTAACCGTGACACCCGTAGTGCTCCAGCACCATCAGCGCCGCCGCGGCGCCGCAGGAATACTCGGTGGTCTGCTGGTATGTCTTGAAATGAGGGATGATGTGCAGCCCGTCTCCGCTCTCCATGTCATAGAAGTCGTTGAACCTGTAGTATCTGCTGTCAGCGTGATCGAGCGAGCCTGCGAACGCGTCCGCGCCGTATTCGTCATCCAGCGTATCCAGCGACGGATCGCAGTCTATCACGCGGGGCCGCGGAAGCGCTTCCAGATCCATTGCATCCATTATCTCTCCGGCGCAGCCTTCCGCAGTTCTGAGGGACGTATCGACCGTGATGTCATATCCGTCCTTAGGGTAGAGGTAATCATAGGATGCCTGAGCTGAACCCGCAGCTCTGTTGCCCCTGCGCTGCTCTCTCTTCAGGAGGACGTCTATGGGACAGGTCACCCTGACCTTCAGGACAGGCGCTGTGTCAGTCAGTTCCATGAACTGCTCATAGATGCGCCCGCTGGTGATCACATGGTCGACAATGGCGCCGTCCGCCTTTTCGAGGCCCTGACGCACCGCGTCGCACATCTCCCCGCTGATCTCCCACACGTCGTCCTCGTAGATGGTCTCGTCCTCTGCGATCTTCATGTGGTCGTCAATGGAGACGATCAGGTATTCCCTGTTCAGTTCTTCCTTTATCTTCTTCTTCAGGGCCCGGGCAAGCGTGGATTTCCCGCTGCTGGAGGGTCCGTTGAGAAGAATTATCCTCTTATCCATATACAGCTCCGGATATATTTGTTTTATCTGTCCACATAGGGATCATCGTTCCCGGGCAGTTCCCTGTCTGCCTGCGCCGGCAGCTCCGGCGCCTCTTCCGGCGAGGGAGCTCCCTCTGTGCGGGGTCTCAGCGAGACGTTGTATTTCTCCGTTTCCCTGTTCTTTCGGAAGAATACTATCATGACGATGATCAGCACCACCGATATGAACGCCAGTATCACCGGAGTGAACAGGAAGAAATCTCCGTATTCACTGAGCTCCTGAGACAGCGTGAAGTCGTACAGCCCGTGGTAGACGTAAGGGATCAGGAACGCCAGCACCTTGTACTTCTTTTCTCCGGTGTAGAGCGCCTTGCCCCAGAAGTATCCCGTGATCAGCCCGAATATGCCGTGCATCATGGTCAGGCCCCTGACTATCATCTGTCCCGCTCCGGAGGTAAAGGAGTATACGACGGATTCCAGCGTCTCGAACCCGAGGCCGGAAAGGATCATGTAGGCGGTGACGTCCAGCCAGGAGTACTCGCACTCGCTCTCCTTCAGGACCTTGAGGAACGCCCTTATCTTGAACACTTCCTCCAGCAGCGCCGCAAAGATGCAGTCCTTGATGAACTGTTTGACGAACACGTTGATGTCCATGAGCCCCGTGAGGCTGAAGATTATGTTCAGCAGCAGCGCGCAGGGCACCACCAGGAAGGTGGACTTGACGCCGTTCAGGAAGGCCTTTTTGCAGTCTTCGGCGTATCCCGGTTTTCCGGGATTCCTCTTTTTGAGTATCAGGTAAACTATCAGCGCGGGCACAGAGCTCGCCAGAAACGCAAGCAGAATATCCATATCGTTCCTCTCAGAAAGTCTTGTAAAGCGCGACGGTCTCCTCCACCACGGAGAAGCCGTTTTTTACGTAGAAATCAAATGCCGGGAAGTCCCTCTCGGTCTGCAGGTATATGCAGTGCAGATCCATCTTCCTGAGCGCTTCCTCTATCTTAGACATAAAATACGATCCGAGTCCCCGGCCCTGCCTGTCCGTCCTGACGCAGTACTCGTCTATAAAATACTCTGTTCCGGAATACCAGTGTTTGACGTGGCCGAGAGACAGGCAGATCAGTTCATCGCCCTCGAACAGTCCGTAAGACAGCGAATAATTCTGCCCCGTCAGGTCCTTGATGTACAGGTCCAGCTGGACCGGATCCGACCAGTCGTCGTACCAGGGATCGCCGCAGAACACCGACGAGAACAGTTCCTTTATGATCCCGGTCTCTGCGGGTTCCAGTCTGCGGAAAGAATACTGTGAATGATCCATATTATCCTCTCAGTGAGAAACACTCAGATACCGAGCAGTTTTTTGGCGTTGTCCATGTAGATGGTGTTCCTCTGCCCGTCCGTCAGCAGGCCGCAGCTGTCCAGCTTCTCCCCGTGCTCCAGTCCGTCCTGCAGGGAGGGATACGGGAAATCAACGCCGTATACCAGCCTGTCGATGCCGACGGTCTCCAGGAGCACCGGCAGATGCAGCGGCAGCGGGCTTCCTGCGAGGTCGAAGTACATCTTCTTCATGTTGCCCCTGATGTCCAGGGCCCTTCCCGCTCCGGAGGACAGCCTCTCGGTCATCACCGTGAAGGCTCCGCCTCCGTGGGGCATCACGAAGCGGATGTTCGGGAACCTGTCGAATATCTTTCTGTATACCATGTTGAGCATGGCCCTGGCGGTGTCCACGTAGAACTCAAAGAGCGGTATGGGCAGCGTCTCGTTGACGTTGTCTATGACCTTCGACGGCGACGTCGGATGCAGCGTCACCAGCGCTCCGATGTCGTCCAGCGCCTGCATGACGGGATCCAGCTCCGGGTTGCCCATGTAGAGACCGTTCGCGTGGGTTGGAAGCGCGAAGCCTTTCACTTTGAGATCCTCTGCGCAGTGCTTTATCTCCGCTATGCTCGCCTCCGCATCCGGGAGCGGCAGCGAAGCCAGGATGCCGATCTTGTCGGGATGCTCTGATGCCATCTCCGCCCCTTCGTCGTTGCAGTCCCTGACGGCCTGCGCCAGTTCGGACGGATCCGCGAAGGAGAAGAACGGAGAAGTGATGGAGAGCGCCGCGTAGACGATGCTGGTCTGCTCCATCCTGTACAGATGGTCCTCCAGGGTCCACTTCGGCACGAACACGTTGTCCGGGTGGGTGATGTCGTATCTCTCCAGCAGCCTGTAGTAACTGTCCGGGAAATAATGTGAATGCATGTCGATCCTTGCTGCCGGTCTCATCTTTCTGTTCCTCCGTGGAAAAGCGGCGCGGGGTGGTGTTGCTGTTATTCTTATGTTTTATTCTGACATCCTCTTACAGATGTTTGTTGCTTCAGATGATCCTGCGGAAGAGCTGCTCATGGGTGTCGAATACCGTGTCCTCATCGCTCACCTTCTCAAAGCCGTACTTCTCGTACAGGCCGTGCTCGGTGCTGGTGAGGTATACGGCGCCGTAGCCCAGGCTCTTGGCATACTGGCAGGCCTTCTCTATCATCCGCTGGGAGATGCGGCGTCCTCTGTGCTGTTCCCCCACGAAGACGAATCCTATGAAAGGAGAATACCCTTTCTCCTCCGGCATGTCGTCGTATTCGGTGAAGTCGCAGAAGCCAAGGATCTCATCGCCTTCCCTGGCGACTATGACCCTCTCCCAGTCCCTGAACTGTCCGGTCCTCATCATATTGGCGAGATACGGGCCCGCCTTCCAGGACACGCCGGAAGCGTATTCCGCGGCAGTCTCCCAGAGGCTGTCCCCCTCCTTTATGACGTCCGTGCGGATGCCGTCATCCTTCTTCAGGGTGAGGACTCCGGCGCAGAAGGACTTCGTCTCGAACTGCAGGTCCGGGAACTGTTTCCTAAGCTCCGACGCGACGATGTAAATCTCTTCGCCGTCCCACTCATCTGCCGCCTGCGCGCGGCAGATATCCATCTCCCTCTCCGTCTCGAAGGCCACGTCACCGATGAGGATCATGCCTCCGTCACAGAGGAGGTCCAGAAGCTGCTTTATGAGCGATACCTTCCTCTCGTCCGTCAGGTGGTGAAATGAATACGTCGCGGTAATGAAATCGTATTTATTCAGGAGAAGTTCAGGCGCCAGTCCCTCCGACAGGTCTCCCAGATACAGATGGGCCTGCGGCATCTTCTCAGAGGCTATCTCCAGCATCCTGCGGGAGAAGTCCTGGCCGTAGATCTCGTGCCCGCCTTCATAGAGCTTCGAGGTGAGGGTCGCCGTCCCGAAGCCCAGGTCCAGCACCGACGTGCCGGGCTTTTCCATTATCACGCGGTATATCTCTCCCAGGACGGCCCTGTATCCCGCAAAGGGATAGCTGCCGTCTTCGTCGGAAAGGCCCACTGCGGCGTCGTATCCGTCCGCCCACAGGTCAAAGCCTCTGCTGTTCAGCATTCCGTGTCTCTCCTCAGCCTTTATTGAGCTCGTCCAGCGTCAGCAGCGCCGACACCGCGAGCAGTTTCGCTCCCACCGGCACCGCGTCGGGATCCGCCTGATACCTGGGGCTGTGCCAGGAATACATACAGTCCTTCTCATCGTTGCCGACGCCGAGCCAGTAGTAGAACCCGGCGGTACCGGGATGTCCGTCCACTCCCTTCATGTAGAGGGAGAAGTCGTCCCCGCCTCCGGAGGGCTCCGGTTCCGCGACGGAGCAGCCTATGGCCTCCGCGGCTCTCAGGGCTGTGTCATACAGGTCTCTCCTGCCGTCGCGGGGCCTGTTGTCGGTGACCGGGAGGTGGTGTATGAACTCCACCTCGGCCTCGCAGCCGTATGCCCTTGCCGTGCTCTCGCAGATCTCCCTGGCGCGGTCCCACATCATGTACTCGGTCTCTTCCCTGTAGGCCCTTATGGTCCCCCTGAGTTTTACCTCGTCCGGGATTATGTTGTTTATCCTCTCTCCTCCCGCCAGCACCGACGCGATGGTGATCACGCCGGAGTCCACGGGGCTCACGTTCCTCGACACTATGCTCTGCAGTCCCTGGATGATCGCCGCGGAGGCGACCACGGGATCGACGGCCATCTGGGGTATGCCTCCGTGGCCTCCCTTTCCTCTGACCGTGATATTGATGTCGTCCACGCTGGCCATGATGGGCCCGTGGATGATGCCGACCGTGCCGGTCTTCAGGAAGGCGTAGGTGTGCAGTCCGTATACAGCCTCCACATGGGGATCCTCCAGGACTCCGTCGGGGATCAGGAACCTGGCTCCCATGTTGAGCTCCTCGCCGGGCTGGAATATGAACTTTACGCTGCCCTCTATCTCGTCCCTCAGTTCGCTGAGGATGATGGCGGCGCACAGCAGTCCGCCGTAGTGGACGTCGTGTCCGCAGGCGTGCATAGCCCCTTCGTTCTGAGACGGGAAGGGACAGCTTGACTGCTCGGTGATCTCCAGCGCGTCTATGTCGGCCCTGAGGGCCACGCAGGGTCCCGGCTTTCCTCCCGTGAGGAGGAAGACCGCTCCGGTCTCGGGCTGCTTCCCGTGCTCCGGGATGCCCAGTTCCGCCATGATGCTCTTTATATACTTCGTGGTCTCGTATTCCCTGAGGCTGATCTCGGGGTACATGTGACAGTGTCTGAATATCTCAAAGAACCTGTCTTTGTATCTGTCCGCGGTCTCCTGCGCTCTGCTAACCAGATCGTTTATCATCATTTTTCTCCGTTCCGGACCTGACGGTCTCAGTCAGTCTCTTTTCTCCTTTGCGACTATCAGCGTGAAATAGCCGGCGTCATCCGGTATCTCCTCAGCGCTGCGGTATATCTTTTCGCCGTCCATGCCGCAGTTCTCCACAGCCTGCACGTCCCTGCCGCTCTTTATAAGAAGTTCCTTTACCCCGCTCATGCGGCTACCGGACTTCATCAGCACATATGTTCCGGGCTGATCAAGTGCGTCTTCTCCGGCGTGCACCGCGGGGAATATGTGGACCGGTTCCTCTCCTTCCGCAAGTGTCGTTCCGAGCTCTGCCGCCGCGGCGCAGAATGACGTTACACCGGGTACCAGCACCGTCTCATATCCGTCCTGCTCCAGTATGCTCTTGAGGTAGGAGAAGGAGCAGTATACCGCGGGATCTCCCAGCGAGAGCCATACTACGTCGCGTCCCTGACCGAGGTAATGTTCCAGCGTCTCTGCGCCTTTCCGGTGCGCCTCCGCCAGCGCGGAAACGTCTCTGGTCATCGGCATATGGACCGGCACCAGTTCTTTTTCTTTTATCTCCGGAACAGCCGCTTTTGCGATCCTGTAAGCCGCCGAATCCTCTGCTTTTCTGCCCGGAAACGCGATCACGCAGCTCTCTCTTAAGAGCCTGACGGCCTTCTGAGTCAGAAGCTCGGGATCTCCGGGTCCCACTCCCACAGCATATGCGATACCTGCCATCTTGATACCTTCCACTGTACGTTTTTTATCTCGTAATCGCTGTAAAGTATATCAACTTAACAGCCTGTAAACGGCTGTTCTGCTGAGCTCTGTCCTGCCTCCGGCGTCCGGGAAGAGCTCTCTGCGGTATTCTATGCCCTTCTCCGCCAGACAGATCTCCAGAAAAGCCAGGAATATGCCCATATCTATGAGATTATAGAAGGAAACGAGCGGAGTGGGAATGATCCGCATGCCCGGCGCGACGTATCTGCACACTGTCAGCTCTTCCCCGTTGTTCACAACATACCAGGGCTGGCTGTTCACGGCGCTCGGTGCGTATCTCACCGTCTCCGCTATACCCAGTGTATCGCCTTCCCAGATCTTTTCTGCAGGTCTTCTCTTTGCTTCTGACATTTCCGCGCGGAACTGCGACGGATCGACCTTCCCGATGAGGAACATGATCACGTAATCCAGGCCGTCCAGCTTCTTCTCTTCGGTCTTGCCCAGGCCCAGCCACAGCGATCCGATGTTCCTGGACACCAGCCAGAGGTCCAGCTGTTCTCCAAGGTATCCGGTGTTCTGCAGATATCCTTCCTTCTTCTCGCTGTACATGAGGATACAGTACTCCCCGCCTCTTCTGCCGGAAGTGCTGCTCTGCGGGACTATGCGTATCTCTGTTTTTATATCCGGGTACAGCGGTTCAAAGGTCTCATATGCCGCCTCTATCTCACTCAGTTCCTGCTGCGTCAGGCAGGGTCCTCCGGTCTCCGGGAACCTGTGAAACGACCTGCGCCTGAAGATCTCCTTATAGAATCTGTTATCCATCATCTTTGTCACTGTGAATGCTCTGAGTTTTTCTGTTTGCCTTATCTTTTAGTGTACCATTTCAGAGCAGTTAAATGCATCACACGCCCTGCACCGAACGGTTTTTTCTTCTGTTCTCTCTTGAATGCTGCGCGTTTTGATCTATAATTGAGTTAGCAGTAACTAACTAGCATGAGGGAAAGGCTCTCAGGTATGTATGAGAATGTCAGCGTGACCTCGGTGGAAGGCATGGGATGCTTCTGCTGCAAAAAAGCCTGAAGGAGGAATATACAGATGACATGGTGGGTCATTTTAATTGAAGCATTGTTATTCGCCAGGTTATTCACTGCGGGCGTGTTCGCGGCATACCGAGGAGACAAAAAGTACAGCGCCGCCGGTATCCATAACTATCCTCCGGATATCCGGGAGGAATATTTCAAAACCCATGAGCGGATCGACGTGTCCGCCGGGTCGAAGAACGTGATCCTCACAAAGAGCCTGGGAGTAGTTTTATTTACCGGCATCCTTCTGGTCTGCGCTCTGCTCGCGGGAGCAAAGACTTTTGGGCAGGGATTCTGGCTCACCTTCGGGCTGATGGTCTGGATCGGCGCATACGACACCTTCTTCCTGGACTGGATTCTGTTCGCGAACCTGCCCATGTTCCGCCTGGAAGGGACCGAACACATGGATGATGCATATCATCAGAAATGGTTCCACCTCAAGGGAATGCTCTTCCCCGGTCTCGTATTCGCGGTCATCCCCGCAGCTCTGGTGGGATGGCTTATCAGGATCATAAGATAGACACAGATCATGGAACGGTCCCGGTATGCAGCAATGCCCGCGCTGAAGCGCGGGCATTCTTGATCTGTTCAGTTTTTTCTGATTTCCGGCATCAGCCGTCCGTAAGTATCATCAGGAGCAGTCTCATGATCATCTCCTTAACGGGACGCATGTAGAACGGGATGATGTCCTTGACAAGTCTGTTGTATCCCTCAGGATAGCTCGTATAGTTCTTCTTCACGGTATCTCCCTCCTACATCCTGTATGAGTCCACGAAATCGCAGACCGCTTTCATGTTTTCCGGCTTGGCGTCGTTGCGGTAGGACAGCATCTTGTTCTCGCTGAAGATGAACCCGCCTTCCCTTCCCAGCTCGTCGCAGAGCCTCCTGGCGTAGGCCACGCATTCGTCAGGCGTGCCGTTGGAGAGCAGGTCGGTGGTCATTCCTCCCATGATCGCCACGTTCGGAAGGGCCTCGCGGAACTCGAACGGGTCGTCCTGCTCCAGATGGAAGGTCAGAAGGCCCTTCGGGTAGTCCTTGAAGTATTCGGCGAACCTCAGGATACTTCCCTCGGTGAACAGCCTTATGTTCATGCCCTTCTCGGCGTATGTGTCAAGAAGCTTCTTGAGATAGGGCCAATAGTATCTCTCGAACTGCTTCGTATTCATTACGTTGTGGGCCAG
>JAFYZG010000207.1 GCA_017548825.1 Oscillospiraceae bacterium | reverse complement strand
TTCATGAGAACGGAAGCTCTGCCGTCGCGGACCAGCTCAACGGCTTTCAGTCCCTCTTCTCCGGACGAAGCCTGGACGATCTCGAAATCCCCGGGATCTCTTCCGAGTTCCCTCAGCAGAGACGAGATATCATCCTTCTCTCCGACTAGGACCGGTACTGCGATACCTCCGTCGAGTGCATCGAGAACGGATTCCAGGACCGCTTTGTCTGCGGCACCGGCGACAGCCATCTTTCCTTTTACAGGCAGTTTCTTCGCCGCTTCGGCAATCTCTTCAAAATGCTTGTACATTGGCTTACCTCGTCACATCCTATAACCGAGATCATAGGCCTTCAGGTTGATATCGACTGTTGCAGGAGGAACATTTGCCGCAACAAGAGCTCTCCAGTCTGTCTTCTCATCGAGACCCAAGGTCTTTACGAGCCTGCCGAGCAGCACTATGTTCTGGCATCTGCTGTTTCCGAGCTTTTCTGCCGCCCTGAAGGCTTCGATCACTATGGTGTTGGGCACTTCCGCTTTCAGCTGATCCAGAACGTCTGACGGATATGTGGCAGCTCCGGTGAGCACAGGAACGGGGTATATCTCATAGGAATCTGTGATGACCGTCCCGCCTTTTTTCAGCTGAGGCAGCGCACGCACGGCTTCTGACTTCTCGAATGAGATTATGACATCGGCTTCGGCTTCGCCGAAGTTTGGAGAATGCACCTCATCACCGTATCTTATCATGGTGGTAACGGATCCTCCGCGCTGTGACATGCCGTGTATCTCCGACATCTTTACGTCGTATCCCATCCGGGCAAATCCGGCTGAGAGTATCCTGGAGATCAGTATGGTGCCCTGACCGCCGACTCCGATAAGTAGAATGCTTCTGGTCATTGATCATTCCTCCGTGATGCTGATGGCGCCGAACGGGCATATCTGGGTGCAGAGACCGCAGCCGGTACAGCCCGAACCGTCATTTATGACGGACCTGCCGTCTTTGAAGGCTATGGCGGGGCAGGCGGCGCTCATGCACAACCTGCATCCCACACACTTTTCGGGATCGATGACTGCGTGTCTTTTCCCGTTAGCTCTGGCGACTTCTTTGATAAGAACGCAGGGACGCTTTGTGATTATCACGAACGGGCCTTCTGCAGCGATACCGTCTTTGAGAGCGGCATCCATTGCCTTTATATCGAGAGGATCCACTATCCTCAGGTGATCATCATCAACGCCGCAGGCCTTCACCAGAGCAACGATGTCGACGACAGGGGACGGCTGACCCATCAGATTCTTTGCGGTCCCGGGGTTGTCCTGATGTCCGGTCATAGCGGTGATGGAGTTGTCCAGAACGCATGCGATGACATCGGACTCGGAAGAGACGATATCTATAAGGGAGGTTATCCCTGAATGGAAGAATGTGGAGTCGCCCACCATTCCCAGAGGCTTGCGCGCATCTCCCTGTTTTTTAAGAGCCTGTGAGAGACCTACGAGTGAGGAGAAACCGGCGCCCATACACAGAGAGAAACCGAATCCGTTGAATGGCGCCTGTGTCCCCAGTCCGTAGCATCCGATATCACCTGCAGGGACGATCCTGTCCATGACCTTCGTCAGGGCGTAGAAGAACCCGCGGTGCGGACATCCCGCGCACATAGTGGGAGGACGCGCGGGTGCTTTAGCTTCCACATGGTATGTCTCTTCCTGCTCTTCGTTGAAAATGACTCTGCGAAGGATAGCGGCGTTAAGTTCATTGCATATGGGAACGAGGTCCTTGCCGTGTACATTCGGGAAACCGAGAGCCTTGACCTGTGTTTCCAGATAAGGATCGTTCTCCTCGATGACGTATACGGTCTCATATCTCTCGCAGAACTCCTTGATCAGTCTCTTCGGGAGAGGATATGTGAGTCCGAGCTTAAGGAAAGCAGCGCTCTGTCCGAATGCCTCTCTGGCATGCTGATATGAGATGCCGGAAGTTATGACGCCCACGGATGAGTTCTCCGTTTCTTCGACCCTGTTGAAGGGACAGTCATGACCGTAATCTTCCATATCGGCGAGCAACTGTTCGCGGATGGGGTGCCTTGAGAGAGCCGTAGCAGGAAGAAGAGCGAATTTAGAGGGATTGCGCTCATATCTGATGACATCGACATCCTTCCGGTCTCCCGTCTGGACCAGACTCTTGGAATGGCACACGCGGGTGGTCATGCGGATCATGACCGGGGTGTCGAATCTTTCGGACAGTTCGTAAGCCGCCTTGACGAAGTCCAGACATTCCTGGGAATCCGAAGGCTCCAGCATTGCGATCTTGCTGTGAGGGGCATACCAGCGGTTGTCCTGCTCGTTCTGGGAAGACCAGCATCCGGGGTCATCGGCGGTGACGAATACAAGTCCGCCGTTCACTCCTGCGTAGCCCATGGAGAAGATGGGATCCGTGGCAACGTTCATGCCGACGTGCTTGAATGCACAGAAGGCACGGGCTCCGCCGATGGAGGCTCCGGAAGCCACTTCAAAGGCTACCTTCTCGTTGACGGACCATTCACAGTAGATGTCGTCCTTGTACAATGCGCCGATGTTTTCCAGTATCTCGGTGCTGGGTGTGCCGGGGTAGGCGGCGGCCACGTGAACGCCCGCTTCCCATACGCCGCGGGCTATGGCCTCATTGCCGCTCATCATGATCTTTTCCGACAT
>JAFYZG010000206.1 GCA_017548825.1 Oscillospiraceae bacterium | reverse complement strand
TCACAGCTCAAGAGATAGGAAGGCAGCTATATCCATCCTGAGTGAAGCAGTGAAGATAAACATGCTCTCCGGAACAGAGAGCTCAGAGTCCCGTGGAGGTCAAAGCCTCTGCTTCAAATTGATCATGATTCGGTATCAATATTGGAGTAAGCTTATTGCCTGCGAAGCGGGAAGCCCGCGTTTTTAAACGTGGGTGGTTCACCTGATGATGACTCTGCACTCCACATCTCGGAACTCTTCTTTGAGATCTCTTTCTTCCGTCATCTCAAGATCAGGCACTCCGTTTGCAGTCCAGTGTACACGTCTGACAGCCACATGACGTCCCTGAGGAACTCCGTTGAGATGAGGCACAGCGTGGAATACTATGAGATCATCTCCGGTTTCAGGGTCTTTTATAAAACTGTTGTGACCCGGTCCGTACATTCCGGGTACAGATTCTTTTGTCATAAACGGCCAGTGATACCATTTCCATACGGACGGGTCCATAAGATCATCTCCGGCTTTGGCTCTGAGGAATCCCAGCGTATAGAGATCAGCCATTCCCGTTGAAGATCCGGAGACGCATACGAACAGATCGTCTCCTCTTCTCAGCAGATACGGACCTTCCTCGACTTCAGTCTGGCAGCGGTCCCATCCGTATACAGGACGCAGTATGCACTGGGGCTCGCTGATAAGCTGCCAGGGCCTGTCGGGATCAATTATACCGATATATATGTCAGCCGGAGCCGGGTAAAGCGTTCCTTCTATATCGTGTATCTTTCGGTCGGACCACATGACGTAGTGAACGCCGTTTACCTCGAATTCAGTCATATCCAGACTGATGCCGCCCTCGGTGAGAATATTCCCGTTCGGCTTGACGCAGAACACGGGAGCCTCCCAGGCATCCGGATCTTCTATATCGCCGTTGCATCTGAGAACCGCGGCCTGCACCGTCGTCCATTCTCCCGGGCATATCCCCGTGAAGATATACGGCACATCATTGATCACATGTATCTCGGAAGCCCAGGTGCCGACACTGCCTCCGTTCTCACCTTTGACCGTATATATGATCTTTGAAGGAGCTGTGAATACGTCCTCGAGCTTATCCGCAGCCCTGATTATGATATCGTTGCTGCCCGAACTGGACAGATAGTATCTGCCGTTGTATTCCATCACGCAGGGATCGCTCATATAGCCTGAGACAGCACCGTCAAGTCCGTGTACCGGCATCGTGCCGTCCGGCTTCGGCGACAGTTCCACCGGGAACGGCCAGTGCCTCATCCGTATCCTGCCTCTGACAGTGTACGTGCCGGGAATACCCGGATCTATGGCTCTGAAGTCTTCCTCATTCCAGTCCACGGGCTTGAAATGTACCGAGCCGTCGCTGTACAGACATTCGGCATCCGGAAGTTCATCAAAACTCAGCGGTCCTTCCGCATCCGCCACCTTAACTCCGGTGTTCTCCGCAGGCAGGAACCATGATATCAGTCTGTCGTATTCGGATTCCGTGATCTCGATAAGGCTTCCCGGGACCGCACCGGGCACTCCCGAGGGATCCGCTTCACAGATAGTTCTCTCGGCTTTCCGGATCCCGAATACTTCCTTCAGTCTGCCGGAGACTGCACTGAATGTCCGGCCGTCCACCGTTTCCCACTCGACCAGATATTCCTTTTTATCTTTGTCATATAAAGCTCTTGGCCTTCTGATATCAGCATCGGAAAGCCTCAGGTATCCGTATTCCTCATAATCGATCAGATCTTCTGAATAGAACACCATCGCGCAGCCGGCAGTCAGCGGATCGGTGGCATTCTGATTCCTTCTGACACCCAGCACATAGAAACCGTCATGACCTCTGAGCAGATAGGGATCGATCAGAGTCTTTGTTGTCCCTTTGATCACACCGTCGGTAAGATCGCACTCGGGAAACAGTATCCCCGTATTATTTCTAAGCGGCGTGAACTGTTTTCCGTCCTCACTTACCGCAAGATGCATGGAGTGCTCCAGATCGCAAAGAAAGCCGGGCTGATCTTTCTGCTGAGGGTAGAGCTCGGGAGGGTAGATACCCTCGCCTTTTTTCATGTACGAAAGCAGATATGCCATTCTGTCCTCCTTATCTAATATGAAAAGCTGATTAAAAGACAGCCTATGCTGCCTCGTCCTCTTCGTACCAGGGCTCATTTGACCAGTCGCGCTCGTGATACTGCTCGGAGGCCTTTACGATCCCTTCCGGATAGATCTGAGCGAACTCTGTCTTCATTGAGATCGGAATAAAACCTTTCTCGATGTAGTCGGCCGACTTCTTCTCCCAGTCCTGTGTTCCCCACTCTCTGAAAGGATCGTCGGCAACTATCATATACGCCTGCGCAGGATATGGATTTCTGTCGTCTATGGCGTAATTCATCATGCTAGTGTCGCTGCCGCTGTTCCCGAAGGCAAGTATGGGTCTCTGCCCTATCTCCCTCTCGACGTAGATGGACTTGTTGCCGTTGAGGTTCTTCTGAATGAATCCTCCGGTCAGGACCAGTTCATCGCCGTTCTCGTATTTGAAGTTGAGGTTGGATGGCTCGTCTTCGTGACCCTTCTGCTTTACTTCGAAATCGGTGCCTATGACATGGTTAGGCGTGACGTAATCCTTTATGGGAGAACTGGCTATGATGGCTCTGGTCGTGGTGCGCTCGGTGCCGCTTATGACGTAGATCGTGAAACCGTTGTCATAAAGATACTTCACCAGCTCCACCATCGGCAGATAGAAGTTGTCTATGTAGCGCATGTTCTCGAAGCTGCCGGTCTTCTTTTTGCCGAACTCGGTGGCATACTCGAAGAACTCCTCCATTGTCATGCCCGCATAGGCCTTAGCGAAGTTCCTTGCAAGAGTCTCGTCCGCCACGTAACCGGGCTTGATGGAAGCCGCCACCCGCTTGAGCTCGTCTGACACTCTCTCGGGATTATCCTCCAGACAGTATTCGATGAACATCATGGTGTCGTAGTAGGTGTAATAGGTCTCACACGTAAGGGTGCCGTCCATATCGAAGACCGCTATGCGGTCCTTCTCGGGGACGAAGTTCTCCGTATCCCTTGGGTCTGTGACCCTGGAAACGAAGTCAACGAGGCTCTTCGCGGCCTCCGAATCCTCTGACCAGTATACGGAAAGAGGCTGTTCCTTCCTGTTTTTTATGCAGTTCCAGATAATGAATGCCGAACACAGCAGCGAAAGCAGCGCTATCACCGCGAAAATGATCCTGATCCCTCTGTCCTGAAACATCTGCGCAGTTTTTCCTCCAATGATCGATTTTTCTTTTATTTAAAAGTGTTTGCTATGTGTAAAGGTATATGCCTTTAGTCTATAAGATCGTCCAGATCCATATACATCCAGTCGTCTATGTCCCTGAATCCGAACTTTCTGTATACCGGCATGCCGTATACGGAGGCTCCCAGCATTATCCTTCGGACTTTTCTGGATACCGCATCGTCCCTGAGCATCCCCAGCATATGTGTGGCGATGCCTCTGCGGCGGTATTCCGGCGCCGTATACATATCCGTGATATATCCCCTTACTCCGTCCCTGCAGTGAAAGCCCGGAGTGAACTCTATGTACAGTATCCCGGCTGTGGCGATTATCTTTCCGTCGTCGTCTTCCAGCATGTACTGTACGAAGGATCCGTCCTCCATCTTTCTGCGGAAGAAATCCGCCATCTCCGAAGTCACGTCGACAGGCTCGTCCTCTCCCTCGTCAATCAGCTGAAGGGTCCTGAGCCTGCACATCTCCGGAATGTCTTCCAATGTTGCAAGGCGGTATTCCATCAGTATGATCTGCTCCCTAAAAGTAATATGATCTAAATTCATTTTATCAGATTTATTCCGTGAAAATATGATATTATTAGTGGCAAGGTACATATTATTCAAGGAGGGTCAGCATGAAATACAACTTTGATGAACTTGTAGACCGCATGCATGAAGACGGCAGCTACTCCGCAAAGTGGAGCACCAACGAGAGGATGGCCGCCATGTTCTTCTCCGACACGCTTCCGGAAGACAGGCTCTGTCTTTTCCTCGCGGATATGGATTTCCGCTGCGCTCCGGAGCTGACTGCAGAGCTTGTAAAAGAGGCCCAGCACGGCGTATTCGGCTATTCCTCCGTTCCGCAGGAATACTATGACGCAGTATGCCGCTGGATGAACGACCGCTTCGGGATGAACATGAAGCCCGACGAGATCTTCACAGCCCGCGGCGCACACGAAGCCATCGTACAGGCCATCGAGAAGCTTACAAAGGTCGGCGACGGAGTCATCGTCCCCCGCCCCACCTATTACTACAGCGACGACGTCAAGGGAGTGGGCAGACACTATGTCGGATTCCAGATGAAGAACGACAACGGATACTACACCTTTGACTGGGATACCTTTGAGGCTCTGTGCAAGGAACCCCAGAACACCATGGCTATATTCCAGCAGCCCCACAACCCCACGGGACGCATCTGGACAGATGAGGAGATCAAAAAGATCACGACCATCTGCCGCGAGAACAATGTCATCATGGTCTGCGACGACGTCCATATGGACCTCAAGAGAAAGGAATTCGAAGTACATCCCTTCATCAACGTCGCCGGTCCGGAAGGCATCATCATGATCACCGGCATCAACAAGACGTTCAACCTGGCGGGACTCGCAGTCACCAACACCATCATCCAGGATCCCGAGCTTCGCGAGAGATGGGGACGTCCGATGTC
>JAFYZG010000205.1 GCA_017548825.1 Oscillospiraceae bacterium | reverse complement strand
GGCACCGGTCTCAGCACCGTAGATGTTGGGTGAGCGGTAGAAATACGCGAGGTCATTGGGGAAGCCTTCGAATATGGGGTTGAGGATCTGTTTGAAGCGGGCGGCGCCGGAAAGTTTTGAGGTGACGCCGGGGGCATTCGCGCGGACCTCTTCGAGCGTCTCGAAGGTGGCAGGGTTGTCCTGCCTGTTCCAGTATTTAAGCATGGGTTTTCCTCCTAGAACTGAATAGTGAGATATGGAGAATCTTAAGATAAGTATAATCCGCAGGATCGCGTTTTTGCAGAACATCGGAGCGTTTTGGTGATATTAACGGAAAGGTATGGCATTTTGCTGTAATTGAGATGCCGGAGCGTTTTTCAACGGGCGTCGGTTGATTGAAAAACCTCTGCACAACAGGGCGTCACGCCGTTATGCAGAGGTTTTTGGTTGTGTTTGTCCCGCGACGCGGGAATAAGATCGTATACCGATATGAAATGCCGGCTCAGGAGATTGCTTCCAGAGCCTTGACAGACCAGTCCGGGTCGCTGAGGAGAGCCCGCCCGATACCTATCAGGTCTGCGGCGCCTTCTTCCAGCAGTTTTTCCAGCTGTTCGCCGGTCGTGACTCCGCCGGTCAGAACGACGGGGACAGACACGGCGGAACCAGCAGCCATGCTGAGGTCTTTAAAGTAACCCGGCTCGGTCCTGCCGGGAATAACAAAGCCGCTGAGGCCTCCCGAAATATCGATAAGATCCGCTCCGGCGTCCTCGAATGCCTTTGCAGCCTGCGGTATCTCATTAACAGCGCTGCCTCCGTCCATGAAGTCGCAGGCACCGAATCTGATGGCGACGGGGTAGCCGTCACCGACCGCTTTTCTTACCGCACGGAGGACATCACAGTGAAGCTTCGTGCGCCCTTCCATGGTGCTGCCGGTATAGGCGTCGGTGCGGCGGTTGGTCAGGGGAGAATAGAACTGATTGAGCAGATATCCGTGAGCGCTGTGTATCTGGACGCCGTCGAAACCGGCCTCCTTCGCGCGCACTGCTGCACGGGCGAATCCGTCGATGACGCGCCCGATATCTTCACTGTCCATTGCCCTGGGATGGCACTGAGACCAGACGGTCTCCTCGCTGGGAGCTATGGCATCAAGGCCCGAGTCTCTGGATCTTGCGCCTGCGTGACTCAGCTGCGCGAATACCGCAGCGCCTTCGCCGTGAACGGCGTCGGTGAGGACCCTGTATGCGTCAATAAGGCGGTCGTCTCCCATGGACAGCTGCTTTGCGTGCGCCATTCCTTCCGGCAGGATCCATTCGTGTTCCACTATGACCAGGCCTGTGCCGCGGGATCTCTGCCTGTAGTGTTCCGCCATGTTTTCATCCGGGGCGCCGTCAATGGCGCCGGCGGTATCGCAGGGAGCCTTCACTATGCGGTTTCTGAGGGTGAGGGAGTTTATCGTGATAGGTTCTTTGATAAGCATGTCATTTCCTTTCTGCAGAGGGAGTAGCGGTTATTCGGCCCAGCTCCGTATATATCATTCCGCGTTTTCCTCTGTCCGATCTGAACAGGGAGAAACTGTCAACGGTCATGACGGAGAGATCCGGGCTGGGAAGTGAGGAGAGATCAGCCGGAAGGGAGGATCGTCTTGCAAGTGTGATATGGGGACGGAACTTTTTTCTGTCGAACGGGATACCGGCGACTGCAAGGCTCTTTCTGATACGCCGGACCAGTTTTTCCAGAGCTTCGTTCTTTTCGATGCCTGCCCACAGCGTATCGGAGAAAGAACCGGTGCCGCTGACACACAGGTCGAAGCACTCAAAGGATACAGTGCTGACCGCGTCAATTACCACGTCCGGATCACCGTATTCGCCGACAAAGGCCAGGGTAACATGCAGGTTCTCCGTCGGAGACCAGTTGCCGGTGATGCCTGCGGACCTGAGCATTTCCTGATAGTCTGCGAGGGATGCCCTGATCCTGTCGCTCAGGGGTATGGCAATGAACAGACGCATCAGTTGTCCGCGCCTCCCATTCTGTCAGCAGCAAGCGCGGTGACCGCATGGCCGAGAAGGTCCTCGGCTCTCCTTCCGGGATCCACCCAGGCGTCTATGAGAGATTCGGGAAGGATAAGAGGCATCCTGTCGTGGATATGTCTCACAGATTCGGAAGGCTCTCTGGTGAGCACCGTGAAGACGGGAAGCCCGTCCTCGATCCGGTACAGTCCGCACAGCCATGTGACCGGTTCTTCAGCGGGATGGATGGAGAATTTGTCGCCTGTGCGGGTCTTTCCGTTCGGAGCCGCGATATGCTCCCACTCGATATAGGATTCAGCGGGGATCGCGCACCTGTGCTGTCTCCAGGCATCCCGGAAGGTCGGCCTCACGGCTGCCGTTTCAGTCCGGGCATTCACTACAAGCGAGAGCCCCGGGACCCGGAAGCCCCATCTCATCGGGAATACCGTCTTTATACCGTTCCTGTCCGGCGCGATGACGGGCACTACGTTGGTCGGGCGCGCTTCACCGCCGGTCAGAACACATGCCCCGGCATCCCGGAACTTTTTGATGAGAGAAGACTGCATCATCTCTGAGATGAAGTCATCCTGATCTCTCGGCTGTGAGTACATAATGAATCTGACGCACATGTCCTGGCTCCGTAAACTCGATAGTGATCTTATATATTCATTATATCTTATGGGCTCAATACAGGATCGGACAGAACTGTCGGAACAATAAGCAGATACCTTAATTAATTATGGTAGAATTAAGAAAAAGAAATATGAGGGTCTAATTCAGAATGAGAAAATGCGTCGTGGTCTCGGATTCCTTCAAGGGAACGCTGTCCAGCCTGCAGATCTGCAGCATTTGCAGCAATCATATCCGCGCGGCTTTTCCGGACTGCGAAGTGATCACGCTCCCCGTGGCTGACGGCGGAGAGGGGACGGTGGACTGTTTCGTCAGCGCCCTCGGAGCAGGGCCGGTACATGCGGACGTCACAGGTGCCCTGGGAGACAGGACGGACGCGGTCTATGCCGTCTTCGGCGACACGGCATTCATCGAGATGTCTGCAGCAGCGGGCCTTCCTTCCGTCGGCGACAGAAAGGATCCCGGGATCACCACCACGTACGGAGTGGGGGAACTGATCCGGGATGCAGTATCCAAAGGTTGCAGGAAGATCCTGCTGGGTCTCGGCGGCAGCGCCACCAATGACGCGGGCTGCGGATGCGCCACTGCGCTGGGCACCGTGTTTCGCGATGCGGAGGGTAAAGAGTTCGTCCCTACCGGGGACACGCTGTCTCTTGTTTCAGAGTACGACAACTCAAAGACCGCGGAACTGCTTTCCGGTGTGTCGGTGACCGCCATCTGCGACGTGAGGAATCCGCTTTACGGGCCTCAGGGGGCTGCCTTCGTGTTCGCGCCTCAGAAAGGGGCCGACGGACAGAAGGTCATTCAGCTCGACGATGGCCTGCGTCATATCGGCGGGCTGATGAAGAAGAGATCGGGGAAGGATATTGCGGACATCCCCGGAGCCGGCGCCGCAGGGGGACTCGGAGCCGGAGTCGTTGCCTTCCTCGGAGGAGAGCTCAAGCCAGGTATAGAGGCGGTCCTGGACGTGCTGGATTTTGACAGCATCGCGGCGGATGCCGATCTGGTGATCACTGGGGAGGGAAAACTGGACAGCCAGAGCTTCCAGGGGAAGGTCATAGACGGAGTTTCTAAGAGGACGCGGAGGATGGGAGTGCCGCTCATCGCGGTAGTCGGAATGGATGACGGGTCATCCGGAGATCCCGCTGAACACGGGATCAGCGCTGTCTTCACGACGAACCGTGCGTCTCTTCCCTTTGAACAGCTGAAGCCCCGGGCTGCGGAGGACTATGCCGCGACCCTTGACAGTATACTCAGACTCATTCAGATCTCAGAAAAGACAGGAGGACAGTCATGAAGAAGAACAGGAGCCTTGCGGCTCTCATACTGCTCCTCGTGCTGGCGTTCAGCTGCGTGTTCGCCGCCGACAGAGTGCAGAGAAGCGGATCCGGAGAAGTTTCCTCTGTGGATATCAGAGAGGGGACTATAGATACCGAACTCGGTCATATCGCGTACAAACTGTATGTGCCCTCGACCGCGACGGAGACATCAAAGGCTCCTGCCGTTCTGCTGCTTCACGGGTACCAGAACGACCATGAGACCTGCAGCGCCTTCTCCATCGAACTGGCGAGAAGAGGCGCAGTCGTCCTGGCGATCGACGAGTACGGTCACGGCAGCACCGATATCGGCCTGCTTGAGCGCGGCTATGTCAATCAGAAGGTAACGGTCAACTACGGTGAAGACAGCGAGGCGGACGGCACATTCAAGAAGAACGTCGGCGGAGCGGAGAGATACCGTCTTATGATGAACTTCTCCAACCTGTCCTTCTTCGATGAGAAGTACACGAAGGACAGCGCGGGAAACACCATCTCCGACAGTTCCTGCGGAGGCATCGACGCGTACAGATATCTTGCCGATCTTCCGTACGTGGACAGCGCCAGGATGGGAGTCAGCGGACACTCGATGGGGACATGGTCCTCATGGACCGTCGCGGCATATTACAGCGGAACGGACATAGAACCAAAAGCCACGGTCCTGCAGTGCGGCGAACTGTTCAGAAACAGTGCCTATGACTCCGGCAGCATCCATTTCAACAATGTCCTGCTGCTTCAGGCGAAGTACGATGAATTCAGCTATTTCCGCGACTATGAGCGCAATGTCACCGACGAGCTGCTGTCCACTGAGCTGCGTAAGGAGTTCCTGGGGATCAGCGAGACCGGAGAGTGGAACAGGACCTACGGCTCTTTCTCTGACGGCACCGCCAGGAGGATGGAGCTGCTGATGACGAATCACCGTCTTACTACTCACAACTCAAAGGGCATAGAGGTGGCGATGGACTGGTTCGAATCGGCTCTGGGGACCGGCTCTCATCTGGCCGGCACAGCTCAGATTTACATGGTCAAGGAACTGCTGGTCCTTGCGGCGCTGCTGTTCACGGTCTTCTCCGTCATCCCGGCCGCGGAGCTGCTGCTGGGCGGCTGCTTCAGCGGTGTCGTGCAGCCGCTGCCTTCCAGAGACAGAATGATCACCGGAAAGAAATGGAAGACAGGCGTTCTCGCCGGGATACTGATCACCGGCATCACCTATCCGTTTATGACCCAGCTGGGACACGGACTGCTGCCCGTTCCGGAAAAGATATTCCGCATGACCATAGGCAACGGATTCCTGTCATGGTACGGCCTGCTTGTCATCGTCTTTGTGATAATGACGGCAGTCAGGCTCAGGAAACAGAAAAAGGCCGGAGACACCGGCAGATGGCACGATCTCGGGATGGCGGAGGCCTCTCAGCCTGACCGCTTCAGCTGGAGACTGCTCGGCAGGAGCCTGCTCCTGTCAGCGGTGCTGTTCCTGATCGTATATGCAGTGACCTGGATCTGCGAGACTCTTTTCGGACTGGACCTCAGGTTCATCTGGCCCTTCTTCCGCAGTTTCAACCTCACCAGACTCGGACAGTTCTTCGTGTATCTGCCGGTCTATGTGCTCTTCTTCACGGTGAGCACCGGCCGCTCTCTCGCTCTAATGAGGACGGAGGCGACCTACACCGGAGGAGAGAAGGGCTTTGCAGGGACCTGGCTGAGGACGGCGCTGCAGATGACAGGTGGAGTGCTCCTCATCACTCTTATAGAGTATGTACCTTTCTTCGCCGGCATAGGACCCGGAGCGGACGTGCTGTTCGGATCCACCTTCGGGGGACCGTTCATGTCACTGCTGATCGTATTCGTGCCGCAGGTGATCGTATTCAGCCTTCTGTGCACCTGGTTCTACAGGAAGACCGGTAACGTGTTCACCGGAGCTTTCGTATCCGCGTTCATGGCATGCTGGATAGTGACCGGGGGCAGCTCGATCCTATATTAATAATGTTTATATATAAGAGAGCCCGGCACTGCCGGGCTCTCCTGCTGTTCTGAAAACTGTCACGCGAGAGCTGAATACACGATGTTCCTTATCCTGGGATGGACGTATTCTTCCATGTTCGGCGCCGCCTGGTGGGCGTAGACTATGGTGATCTGCTTCTCGGGATCCATCAGCACCCAGGATCCGAATCCGCCGGTCCAGCCGAACTCGCCTATGCTGGTGTTGCTTCCGGCTTCCGGATGCATCCTGGTCCTGACGGCAAGACCGTAGCCGTATCCCGCGTGATAGACGTTCTCGAACTCCGAGAGGGCCTGCGGGCACAGACGGTTCATGGCCATGAGCCTTATCGTGTTATCGCTCAGCAGCCTTACTCCCTCATATTCGCCGAGGGTCATGGCGAGAGCGAAGCGGCAGTAGTCGTCCACCGTGCCGAAGAGGCCGCCGCAGGCGGATTCATATGTGGGACTGTAGAAGATGGCGGGGAAGTCGCCCTCCCTGCGTCCGTCGGGACCGAGGAAGTACAGGGGAGATACTCTGTCCTTCTTCTCTTCCGGCATATGGAAGTAGGTATCGGTCATTCCGAGGGGCTCGAACACGTTTTTATTGAGATACTCGCCGAAAGACATACCTGAGATGATCTCGGCGATGGCTGCGGTTATATCGAGGCTCTGGCCGTAATAGTAGTGCTCGCCGGCCTCAAAAGCGCCGGGCACGGAGGCAGCTGCTTTTGCGAACTCCTGAAGGGTGTATCTGCCCTCTTCCATCAGCTTGTCGGAGAGATCGGATATCCCTTCGCTGTTCGGGTTTTTGAGGTGCCAGTTGACTGTGATGCCTGTGGTCATGTCGAAGGTGTGGCCGACAGTGACGGTGTTCTTTGCGGGCTCCGCCGTTATGTCTCCTCTGGGAGAGAATTTGTATACTTCATGCTTCTCGAATTCGGGGATGAACCTGCTGACCGGATCGTTCAGAAGGAATGCCCCTTTTTCGAAGAGCATCATGCAGGCGGCGCTTGCGATGGGTTTCGTCATGGAAGCGAGCTGGCAGATGGTCTTCCCGTTGAAAGGAGTCTTTTTCTGCTCGCTGGCATATCCCACGAACCTGTCATACAGAAGCTCGGTGCCCTTGAAGACCCTGAGCCCCGCGCCGGCAGGCCCTCTCTCTATGACCTCATCCAGAAGCTTGTCCAGTTCCTTCAGCTTTTCTGTTTCCATTTCCATTCTCCTTTG
>JAFYZG010000204.1 GCA_017548825.1 Oscillospiraceae bacterium | reverse complement strand
ATTGGCCACAGGTCTCAGCGCATCGAGCACCTCGGCGGAAAGATCATAGATATCTACATCTTCGAATTCCGGTTCCTCTGCATTCTCGTCGAGGCGCGAGAGCTTGATGATGTCTTCGATCAGGGCGATCAGACGCTGCGATTCCTTATAGATATCCTTTGAAAATTCCTGGACTTTATCCTGTGAAACATTTCCCTGGGACATCAGCTCCGCGAACCGGAGATCGATGTCAGAGGAGTCTTCAGCTCGTGAGAGACATTGGCGGAGAATTCACGGCGCATCTGTTCTCTCGATGCGACCTCTTCCTGGATCGTCATCTTCTGCTCCTGGATCTTCTCGATCAGCGGCGTCAGTTCAGGATAGCTGTTGATCTCCGGATGCTCCAGATCCAGGGCATTGATCGGGTTAACGATCTGCTTGGCAATTCGGAAAGAGAGCACACCTGAGATCGCCAGGACCAGGATCAGGACCCACAGGATCGGCCTTACGGCTACGATCGCTTCGTTAATGGCACTGACCGGGCGGCTCAGGCGGAGCACGGTCCCGTCTTCGCACTTTCTTGCATAGTACATCGTGGATTTACCGGAGCTCTCGGATTTGCGGATGCCTTTTCCTTCTCCTTCTTCCAGAGCCTCCGCTACTTCCGCGTTTTCCTTTTCGTTATCCAGCGGAAGCGAAAATGTGTTGTCGTAGAGTACTTCACCATTGGCATCGATCCATGTGATGCGATTGGTGTCGTCCAATTTTTCAAGATAACCGACACCTCCGGAGAGAAGTCCCTGTTCCGCATAGACCGCTTCCTGTTTCAATGCAGCAAAGGTCTCATCCTTCGTCTGTGTGTACTGGATCCCGAAGAACAGCAGCGCACAGAGCGCAAGTACGGACATACCGATCAGAAATGAGTTGCGAAAGATGGTCTTAGTCATACATTATTCCTCCACCAGACGATAGCCTACTCCACGAACTGTTTGGATCAGATATCCGGCATCCCCCAGCTTAGAGCGGAGCGTGCGGATATGGACATCGAGTGTCCTGTTTTCTCTCTCGGCACCGAGTCCCCAGACCCTGTCGAGAAGCACTTCTCTGGTCATGACGATGCCCGGGTTCTCGGCAAGCAGACAAAGAAGCGTGAATTCTTTATAAGTCAGGGAGACCTTCTCCCCATTGACGGAAGCTTCGCGTTTGTCCGGGCAGATATAAAGAGGTCCGACTGAATACTCCGAGAGCGTCTGCCCTCTTGCGTTTCTTCGGAGGACTGCTCTGACTCTCGCGGTCAGTTCCATGATACCGAATGGTTTGGAGATATAGTCATCTGCGCCGGCATCGAGACCGACGACACGGTCGTACTCGGTATTTTTGGCAGTAAGCATGATGACGGGAATGTCTTTGGTAAGTGCATCCCTGCGGATGCGTTTTAAGATCGAGATGCCGTCTTCCCCCGGAAGCATGATGTCCAGAAGGATCAGTTCCGGGAGTTGTTTCTCCATGGCAGACCAGAAAAGCTCATGTGCCTCAAAGCCCTCAGCTTCATAGCCCTGGCTGTTCAGTGCATAGATCACAAGCTTACGAATGCTTTCATCGTCTTCCAGAAGATAGATCAACTCTCTCACCTCTGTTCAATCTTACCATATCGGGCTTTCCTCGCGAAAAGCACCACCCTGATTTAACGTACATTTAACATTGCATTGGCGATGCATTTAACATAACCATTATACATTGATTATGAGAAAGAGGGTGAACTGATGTCAGTATCTCAGGTAGCAAGTTTATTTACAGGTGTTGCCCTGTTCCTTTTCGGAATGACACTGATGGGCGATGGCCTGAAGAGAGTTTCCGGTAACAAACTGGAACCTATCCTTTTCCGTCTGACGGGAACACCACTCAGAGGTATTTTCCTGGGTGCCGGCGTTACCGCCGTGATCCAGTCTTCTTCGGCCACTTCCGTTATGGTCGTCGGCTTCGTTAACTCGAAGATGATGAAGGTCAAACAGGCCATTCCCGTCATCCTTGGTGCGATCCTCGGTACCAGTATCACCGGCTGGGTCATCTGCCTTAGCTATATGGATGGAGCCAAAGGCATCAGCAGCATCTTCTCCACCACCACTCTGACAGGTATCATCGCCGTTTCCGGAATCATCCTGCGTATGTTCAACAAAAACCAGCACCGCCGTTACATCGGTGACATCATGCTGGGTTTCGCCGTTCTTATGGTCGGCATGAGCACCATGAGCGGCGCCGTCAGCGGACTGGGCGAGCAGGAATGGTTCACCGGCATGCTGACCTCCATGAGTAATCCTTTCTTAGGTATTCTCGCAGGCCTCCTGTTCTCCACGATGCTTCAGTCGGCTTCCGCTGCTGTCGGTATCGTACAGGCCCTCTCCTTTACCGGCGTTATGACCTTCGATTCATCTCTGCCGCTCCTTATGGGTATCACGATCGGTGCTTCCGTACCGGTACTTCTTTCCGCGCTGGGCGCGAGCAGAGACGGCAAAAGAACCGCCGTCAGTTATCTGGCAGCATCCACCATGGGCGTCATGGTGCTTGCGTCGATCTTCTATATCGCGGATGCGATCTTCAGCTTCTCCTTTCTCGGTAAAATCATGAACCCGATGTCACTGGCACTGGTCAACACGATCCTGCGTCTGTCTGTTCTGTGCCTGCTGGCACCGTTCACGGACGTACTGGAAGCGATCGCCAATCTTATCGTTCCCGATAAGACCGATGAGAAAGACCGAGCGTTCCGTCTTGAGGAACGCTTCCT
>JAFYZG010000203.1 GCA_017548825.1 Oscillospiraceae bacterium | reverse complement strand
GGGCGTCGCCTGAAGCGACCTCTTCTGCGTCCGCAGATGCCTCTCCTGCCTCTTCCTTTCTGGAAGAAGCGAGTGAATCCAGGATGCTCGTAACGGAAGGTACCGTGCTTTCTTCCGGTCCCGCCTCTTCCGCAGGTTCCGGCTCATTCCCTTCCAGCTCAGCTTTTTTCCTTCTTATCTCTGCTAACAGAGAATCGATGTCATATCTGTTGTCAGCCAAAATAAAAGCCCTCCATCAAGAGATTCGCTGTCTGACTATCTCATATATAATCGCACTTGCCGCAGCCGATACATTAAGTGAATTGATCTGTCCGAACATGGGAAGCGAGACAACGCCGTCGCAGCTTTCCCTGACCAGTCTCGATACCCCGAACCCTTCCGATCCGATCACCATGGCAACGGGACCGGTAAGGTCGGTGTCATAGCAGTAACTGCCTCCCATATCTGCGCAGTAGCAGAACACACCGGCCTTCTTGAGTTCCCTTATCGTGTTGACGATGTTGGATACCCTGCAGATCGGAATGTGGCTGCATGCGCCGGCAGAAGTGCGGTGCACCGTGGCATTGACGCCCGCTCCTCTGCGTTTGGGAATGATGACTCCGCTCACACCTGCACACTCCGCGGTCCTGAGTATCGCCCCGAGATTGTGAGGATCCTCTATTCCGTCGCAGATGATGATGAAAGGAGCCTTGCCGTCCGTTCCGGGGGCTTTGAGGATATCGTTCAGCGTGACATAGTCGCAGAATGAGGCACTGACCGCGACTCCCTGGTGTCGGTCGCTGCCGCATATGCGGGTGAGTTTCTGGGACGGGACGGTCTTTATGACCGCACCGCTTCCGGCGGCAAGAGCTTTGTAGAAGGATACGTCCTTCTCGGCTGTGTCGCTGCTCACGAACAGAGTATCGGCATGCCTGCCGCTGCGCAGGAATTCTGTCACGACGTTTCTGCCGTACAGAACGCCGTTTTCCTCCTCGGGCTGATCTCTTTTTATGCTCTTTGAATCATTTGTTCCCATGCGAGTGATTATACCACAAAGAAGGGGTTTAGTTGATTATGAAATGCCTTTTTCCATATACTTTTAACAGATTGTTGCGATTTGCCGCGGACATGTTGTTCTTCTGCCCGTCCGGTATGCCGCTTATGCCTTCTTCGCAGACGGCTCAGGGCCGGATGTTTCATCTGTGAAAGCGCTGATTACAGACTGTATTTTGTTTTATTCACGGACATTCTGTTGAAATGTCTGTTGAAAATGTTGAAAAGTCCTTTATTTAGGTGTTTTCCCACCCGGCAGAGAATGAATAAATAATGAACGCGTGAGCATAAAACACATCGCTTCGATAACAAACTGGAATTAACCCGGAAGAAGGTGAAGCTCTCACTTGAAGACCGTATTTCATACAGCAGGTTTTTCTCTTTCCAACACCCTGAACTGCGGACAGTGTTTCCGTTTCAGAGAGGATGATCAGGGCGTCTTTACAGGCATCGTCGGCGACCGGAAGATCAGCCTCAGCCAGCACGGCGACGACATTGAAGCAGTGACATTCACAGAGGAGGATCCAGGCTGGATCGAGGATTATCTCGGGCTCAGAGAGGACTATGCAAAGATCAATTCCCTGCTGTCATCCGACAGCAGGCTCGCGGAGATAACCTCGCTCTGCGGAAACATAAGGATCATGAAGCAGCCTTTCTGGGAGACGCTGGAGAGCTTCATAATTTCGCAGAACAACAACATACCCAGGATACAGAAAATAATAGAAAAGTTCTGCGGCCTGTTCGGAAAAGACATGGGCGGCTACCATGCATTCCCTCTCCCAGAGGATGTCGCCGGTCTGCGTGAGAAGGACCTAGCCGAACTCCACTGCGGCTACAGGGCTCCGTATCTGATCGACGCGGCACAGAAAGTGTCTTCCGGAAAGATCGACGGGAACTCTCTCAGGGAGATGCCTCTGGACGAAGCCAGGAAGAGCCTCATGACCATCAAGGGAGTCGGTCCCAAAGTAGCGGACTGCACTCTGCTGTTCGGCTTATACAGACTGGAAGCCTTCCCAAAGGACGTCTGGATCAAGAGAGCTATGTCGCAGCTGTTCCCGGACGGACTGCCCGACTGTGCGGCAGAATTTGCCGGCATTGCCCAGCAGTATATCTTCCACTACGCAAGAAACGAAGGCATGCTCGAAAAAGATTGATGCAAAGTGACCGAAAAAGCTCCTCAAGTTTGTCACTTGTGCGATTACACAGGCAGTGACCTTTTTAGTATGATAGATGCAGAAAAACAAACATCTTTATGGAGGTCATGCAAATGCGCTATAAGCACTTCAATTCGGCGAATGCCGACATCTCCGCGATGTGTATCGGCACCTGGCCGATGGGAAACACATACGGAGAGATAACTGTAGAAGACAGTATAGACGCCATCCACGCGATGGTGGACAACGGAGTCAACATACTTGACACCGCGCCGGACTACGGTGCAGGTTATTCCGAGACCGTGGTCGGCAAGGCCCTCAAGGAGCTGGACCGCAGCAAGATCTTCGTCGCGACCAAGGTCGGCGCCGCCAGGACCACCCTAAAGGCGGTGCGTACGGAAGCCTTCTACGCCCGCGACGGAAGATACGAGAACGTCCTCTATGAGTGCGAGCAGTCGCTCAGAAGACTCGGAACTGATTATATTGACTTCTATTTCGTGCACTGGCCGGATCTGGACACACCCTTCTCCGAGACGATGGAAGCAATGAAGACCCTCAAGAAGCAGGGCAAGATCAGATTCGTAGGCCTCAGCAATTTCCAGAGGAATCAGGTCGTCGAGTGCCAGAGAGTGTGCCAGATAGACGCTATCCAGCCGCCGTACTCCATGGTAGTCAGAAGAGATGAGGAACTGCTCAAGTGGGCAACTGCGGGCAGGCTGAACACATTTACCTACGGTTCCATCGGCGGCGGCATCCTTTCCGGAGCTTTCCGCGCCGAGCCTACATTCGAGCAGAGAGACCCGAGGAACTACTTCTATCCCTTCTTCAAGGAACCTCACTTCAGCAAAGTCATGAAGGTCGTGGATGTTCTCGACAGGATCGGAGAAGAAGTAGGAAGGCCTACCGTTCAGGTGGCCATCAACTGGCAGACCCAGAAGGACTATATCTCCACGGCGATGATAGGTGTGAGGAACCGCAAAGAAGCTGAGATCAACTGCGCCGCGTTCGAGTGGACGCTGACGGATGACCAGATCAAGCTCATCGATGACGCGATCGCGGAGAACATCGATTTTGACGGTTCGGATCCCAGGATAAACATGCCGAGGAGAACTCCCTGATCAGTTACCGCACAAGAAAACGGGGCAATCAAGCCCCGTTTTTTTATTTATGTTTTATGTGTTTCGCCGTTGGTTCCGAGATGGCCGCTCCGATAAGTGAGATGGTGTCGGTGGGCAGCATGCTCTCTACCCCGAATATCTCTGCGGCGAGATCTCCCGCTATACCGCAGATGAGAGCCGCTTCCGACGCGGCATCGGCGGGATCGCTGAACCTGCACAGGAAACCTGTGCAGACACCGGCGAGAACATCTCCGCTTCCCCCTCTTGCCATCCCGGGATTCCCGGCGGTGTTCAGCCGCACGTTCCCGTCCGGAGACGCGACAGCGGATACGTGATCCTTGAGCAGGACCCAGATACCGTATTCCTCTGCGAAACCGGAAGCGGTCTCAGTCAGGTTTTCCTTTATCTGAGATGTCGTGAGTCCTGTGAGTCCCGACATTTCCCCTACATGAGGAGTGATAAGGACGGTGGCTTTGGTCTGTCTGAGCAGATGTTTCAGCCCTCTCAGCGCATACAGACCGTCGGCGTCGATGACGAGCCTGCCGGTGTAATTCTCGAGCACTCCGGAAAGGATCTCCGCAATATCAGGACTCCTTCCTATCCCCGGACCGAAAAGCACGCAGTCCTTGTCTCTGACGAATCCCAGCACTTCCCTCAATGCAGCCGAGGATATGTGCCCGTCTTTATCTGGAAGCGGCTTTACCATCGCTTCCGTCAGTTTGGTCTCATATACCTCTACGAGACAGTCTGCGCAGGCAATGGTGACAAGTCCTGCTCCGGACCTCAGACAGGCTCTGGTACTCATCTCCCCGGCACCCGCCATGCCTCTGCAGCCGGCTATTATCCCGGCTTTCCCGTAATCGTTCTTATGGGAATCGGTCTCACGCGCGGGAAAAGGTACGTGATCGGTGATATATGCTGTTTCCGTCATCTTTCTCCCCCGTTTTCCTTTCTCGACAGCATGTAAAGTCTATCGGCTTTACATGCCGATCTTGCTTTATTGCGCTTCGTTTATGGCCTCTTCTCCGTTCTCTGTGCCGGAGAGATGGTTGACCCTTATCAGCCATTCGCTGAAGCGGTAGCTGATAGCTTCCGCCAGCACCAGAAGTTTGCAGGAGAACCAAGGAACCATGATCTCGCCCTTGTTTTTGACTACCGCCCTGACCACTGCCCTGCCGACCATGTCGGGATCGCCTTTGGGGGTGATGCCGGGACAGTCGACATGTCTGATCTGCGGGGTGTCCATCCTGCTGGGATAGATCACGGAGACGTTGATCCCGCTGCCTCTCAGTTCCTGCCTCATGACCTGGAAGAACCCGTTCATGGCGAACTTGGCTCCCACATAGGCGGCATCCGGCGGGACGCCTTTCTTCCCGTCCATGGAACACGTTGTCACTATGTGGCCGCACCCTCTCTCAAGCATATGCGGGAGAACCGCATAAACGCAGTTCAGGCAGCCGAAGTAATCCACCTCCATGAGCTTGCGGATCTGATCCATCCTCAGATCCTTCACCGCACATCTGAGGTAGATCCCCGCATTGCAGTGGAAGATATCTATGCTGCCGAGTTCGGATATCGCAGTCTCCACAGCTGCTTTTACCGCTTCGCTGTCTGTGATGTCAGCCTGTATGACGACGGCGCGTCTTCCCAGCTTCTCTATCTCGGCTGCGGTCTCATTGAGCCTGTCGATATCTCTCGCGATAAGAGCCACATTGCAGCCTTCCTTTGCCAGATCGATGGCGCTGGCTCTGCCGATACCGCTGGATGCGCCTGTGACTGCTGCATTTTTCCCTTCCAGCCTCTGTTTCACTCCTATTCTCCTGTATCTTTTTTCTGTTTACGCCTCGCTCTGGATCATGTACATCCTTGCATAGATGCCGCCCTGATCGATCAGTTCGCTGTGAGTTCCCTGCTCTGCGACCTTGCCGTCCTCGAGGACCAGGATCTCATCGGCGTTTTTTATGGTGGACAGGCGATGTGCAACAGCTATTATCGTCTTCTTCCCGATCAGATCTCCAATCGCCTGCTGTATCTTCCTCTCAGTCTCCACGTCAACCGAAGCTGTAGCCTCATCCAGTATGATGATAGGCGATTTCCTGAGTATGGCACGGGCGATCGCTATCCTCTGCTTCTGTCCTCCGGAGAGCTTGACTCCTCTCTCGCCGACCTGGGTATCATATCCCTCCGGCATCTGCATGATATCGTCATGGATATACGCGGCCTTTGCCGCGGCGGTTATCTGGTCCATAGACGCATCGGGGTCCGCATAGGCTATGTTCTCGCTGACCGTTCCGTTGAACAGGAACGTGTCCTGAAGGACGGGCGAGATGTTACGTCTCAGGCTCGACACGGTGATATCCATGATATCATCGCCGTCCAGAAGTATGCGTCCTTTCTGAGGCTCATAGAAGCGGGATATCAGCTGCGTCATTGTAGTCTTTCCGACGCCCGTCGGTCCAACCAGCGCCAGCATCTTGCCAGGCTCTACGGTGAAAGAGATATCATCCAGTATCTTCTCTCCGGTCTCATATGAGAATTCGACGTTCTCGAACTGTACCCTGCCCTCACATACTCCGATGTCCTTCGCACCGGGTCTGTCCTTTATGCCTGGTTCGGTATCAAGGATAGTGAACACGCGTTCGGCTCCAGCCATGGCCTGCTGCATGTTCTCCATAAGGGAGGCAAGCCCCGCGACAGGCTGGTAGAAAAGGCCCAGATAGAGCAGGAACGAAACGATATCCTCGACGTTGACTTTTCCCTGATAGGCCATGACGCCGCCGACCGCGACGACAAGGACCGTTCCCAGAGAAGAGATGAATTCGATGGTAGGATGGAAAATGGCGCTGGATCTCAGCGCGGCCAGCATCGCTGTGACGTGCTGGAATACCTTATCCGAGAACCTTACGGTCTCGAAGTCCTCCTTGCCGAAGGACTGGATCTCGTGCACTCCCGACAGGTTGTCCTGAAGCTTTCCGCTGAGCTCTCCCTCCTTCTTTCTGGAGGCTCTGAACAGAGGCTGTACCTTTTTGGAAAACAGTATCCCGCTTATCAGTACGAGCGGTATCGGGAAACACGTGAACAGCGCCAGTCTGGCATTGATGGAGAGCAGTATCAGCAGCACTCCGGTGAAAGTGACGAAGTTCGTCATCAGGTCCGGGATGATGTGCGCGTACAGAAGCTCGAAATCCCTCGTGTCGTTGATGACCCGGCTCATGAGGTCTCCGGTCTGTTTGTCGTGGAAGAAAGAGAGGTCCAGTCTCTCCATCTTGTCATATACTTTCCTGCGCACGTCACCGACCAGGTACCAGGCCGCCCTGTGAGCCATGTAGTTGCTCAAGAAGCGGAAAACGACCCTGAGCAGATACAGAAGCAGTATCTCGACGGTGAGCATCCTGATCGTCCTCAGGTCCGCCTCCCGTACGCCGCGGCTCACTATACCCGTGAGCGCGGAGAGCACTCTGGGAGCGGCCAGGTTGACCGCCGTGAGCAGCAGAGTCGATGTTATGGCTATGACGTAGTAGATGCGGTAGCGCACCGCTTCCTTTGATAATCTGAGCAGTAATTTCATTGTCTAAAGTCTTCCTCAAAATCGACATGTGTTGTTTTTTTGAGATTATTATACACTGACGGTGCTCCGTTTTGAAAGAAAGCTCAGACCACCCTGCTCCTCGTCCCGCCATCCCTGAAGGACCTGATACTCTCCACGATATCGACAAGACAGCGCTTTCTCGCCTCGTAGGATCCCCATGCCATGTGGGGAGTCAGGCACACGTTGTCCCTGTCTTTTATCCTGTAGAAGGGATGCGTCTGCGGGAACGGCTCCTGACTGTACACGTCCACTCCGAGACCCGCGATCCGGTCCTCTTCCAGCGCTTCTGCAAGGGCTTCTTCGTCCGTGACGGCGCCTCTTGCAACATTCACGAATATGCAGTCTTTCTTTAGGAGGGCGATCATCTCCGCGGAAAACAATCCTCTCGTACCGTCGTTCAGAGGCAGATGAACCGTGAGGATGTCCGAGCGGGAGCAAAGCTCTTCAATGGTTACGCAGTCGGCGTCCTCCACAGGTTCTCTCTTGTACACGATCACCCTGCATCCGTGCGCTTTTGCTATCGTTCCGACCTTCCTGCCTATGTTTCCGTACCCTGCGATACCCCAGGTCTTTCCCGCAAGCTCGTGCACTACCGGCACCAGCATGTTGGCAACGCCTCCCTCGGTGTAGTCACCGCTCCTGACTGCTTCCGTGTACTCCGGCAGATGGTCGGCGAGATACAGGACCATCGCAGCGGTAAGCTGGGCTACGCTGTCGGTGGAGTATCCCGCCACGTTGCATACGGCGATGCCGTTCTTCCTGCAGTATTCGATATCTACGTTGTCGTATCCCGTCGCTGCAACACAGATAAGTCTGAGGGAACCGCATCTGCAGAGCGTCTCCCCTCTCAGTTTCACCTTGTTGATGACAGCCACTTCACAACCCTGCAGATGTTCCGGTATCTGCTCATTGGAAGTGTTGTAGTACACCTTTACTTCGTTCCCGTCATCCATCAGAGGAGACAGATCGAGATCGTCCCCCAGCGTGGATGAATCCAGCACTGCTATCTTCATTTTTCTGACCTCATTTTCTATTTTTCCTTTTCAGAATTATAGCACCAAAAAGAGCGGCAGTTTTCTGCCGCTCTTCCGTAAATGGTTCGTTATTTGAGGCCTTCCGCTACGGCGACAGCGCAAGCGACTGTAGCGCCGACCATGGGGTTGTTGCCCATTCCGATCAGGCCCATCATCTCGACGTGGGCGGGAACGGAGGAGGAACCTGCGAACTGAGCGTCGCTGTGCATGCGGCCCATGGTATCGGTCATTCCGTAGGAGGAGGGACCTGCTGCCATGTTGTCCGGATGCAGCGTGCGGCCGGTGCCGCCGCCGGAAGCGACTGAGAAGTACTTCACGCCGTTCTCGGTGCACCATTTTTTATAGGTGCCGGCTACGGGGTGCTGGAATCTTGTCGGGTTGGTGGAGTTGCCGGTGATGGAGACGCCTACGTGCTCCTTCTTCATGATAGCGACGCCTTCCGGAACGTTGTCAGCGCCGTAGCAGCGGACATCCGCTCGAGGTCCCTTGGAATAAGGAACGCGCTTTACTTCGGTGACTTCCTCGGTGTAGGGGTCGAATTCGGTCTCGACATATGTGAAGCCGTTGATCCTGGAGATGATCCAGGCGGCGTCCTTTCCGAGTCCGTTGAGGATGACCTGCAGGGGGTTCTTGCGGACCTTGTTGGCGTTCAGGGCGATCTTGATGGCGCCTTCTGCTGCCGCGAAGGACTCGTGTCCGGCAAGGAAGCAGAAGCAGCTGGTCTCCTCGGAGAGGAGCATCTTGCCAAGGTTGCCGTGTCCGAGACCGACCTTGCGGTTCTCAGCGACTGATCCGGGGATGCAGAATGACTGCAGACCGATTCCGATGTTGGCAGCTGCCGTCGCGGCGGACTTGTCGCCTGTGCGCTCAGCTTCCTTGAGGGCGATAGCGCAGCCTACGGTGTATGCCCATTTAGCGTTCTCAAAGCAGATGGGCTGTGTCTCCTGGACTATGTTGTACGCATCGACACCATATTTGTCGCAGATCTCTTTGCACTCATCGATGGAGGAGATTCCATAATTTGCAAGAACGCCGAGGATCTTGCTCTCGCGTCTTTCATAACTCTCAAACTGTGCCATTATTATGTACCTCCTTATTCCTTGCGCGGATCAATGTACTTGACCGCACCGTCTTCTTCACTGAATCTGCCGTAGTGGCCGAGAGACTTCTCATAAGCTTCGTTGGGGCTCAGGCCCTGCTTGATGAAGTCGGTCATCTTGCCGAGAGAAACGAACTCATATCCGCAGACTTCGTTGTTCTCGTCCAGAGCCATCCTGGTGCAGTATCCTTCAGTCATCTCGAGGTATCTGACGCCTTTGGCCTTTGTTCCGTACATGGTTCCCACCATTGAGCGGGCGCCCTTTCCGAGGTCTTCCATTCCTGCGCCGATGACAAGACCGTCATCAGAGAAAGCGGACTGGCTTCTGCCGTAAACGATCTGGAGGAAGAGCTCGCGCATTGCCGTGTTGATGGCATCGCATACAAGGTCGGTGTTCAGAGCTTCAAGGATGGTCTTTCCGGGGAGTATCTCGGCAGCCATAGCTGCGGAGTGTGTCATTCCGGAGCAGCCGATGGTCTCAACGAGAGCTTCCTCGATGATGCCGTTCTTGACGTTCAGTGAGAGCTTGCAGGCTCCCTGCTGAGGTGCGCACCAACCCACGCCGTGTGTATATGCCGAGATATCGGAGATCTCTTTGGCCTGTATCCATTTCCCCTCTTCGGGTATGGGAGCCGGACCGTGCTTCGGGCCCTTGGCGACAACACACATTTTTTCTACTTCGCTAGAATATGTCATTATCAAACTCCTTCCGCAAATTTGCGTAAAAATCCGTTACAAGTATACTTGCTGGAACACATCCTTTTCAAGAGAATAGTATGCTCTGCGGCGCATATTCAGCAAAGAAACACAAGGCGTTAACACCGGCATCACATTTACTGTGTAACATGTTGGATGTGGTATAATTTTAATGTATGCGCCATAACAAGAAACTTGCCAGAGGTATGCAGATGTCTCTAATCGAAAGACTGTTCGGAAACTCCAGCGACAGGACTCTCAAAAAGATAACGCCCATCCAGAAACAGGTCCTGGATCTTCAGGAGAAGTATGAGAAGATGAGCGAGGCCGAACTGCGCGGCATGACCGCCGTGCTCAAAGAAAGGCTCGCGAACGGAGAGACTCTTGACGATATCCTGCCAGATGCTTTCGCGGTGTGCCGCGAGGCGTCCTGGAGAGTACTTGAGATGCGCCCGTTCCCGGTGCAGGTGCTGGGCGGAATAGTTCTGCACAAAGGCATGATCGCCGAGATGAAGACGGGAGAAGGCAAGACCCTCGTTTCCACCCTGCCCGCTTATCTGAACGCTCTGACCGGAGAAGGCGTACATATCGTCACCGTCAACGATTACCTGGCGAAGCGCGACAGCGAATGGATGGGAAAGATATATAACTACCTGGGTCTGACAGTCGGGCTCATAGCCCCGGGGATGGATTCCGCAACGAGACAGCAGGCATACAACTCCGACATCACGTACGGCACGAACAACGAGATGGGCTTCGACTATCTGCGCGACAATATGGTTGCCGACCTCAGGAGCAAGGTCCAGCGCGGCCATGTGTTCGCGATAGTGGACGAGGTTGACTCGATACTCATAGACGAGGCCAGGACTCCTCTAATCATCTCCGGCAGAGGCGACAAGTCCACCGATCTGTACAGGAAGGCTGATGACTTCGCGAGAGCTCTGGTCAAGGAAGTCGTAACGGACCATGATGACAAGACAGAGATGGAATCATCCACTGCCGATTACATCGTCGATGAGAAGGCCGGCAGCTGTTCCCTCACCCAGCGAGGCATTGAAAAAGCCCAGAGACATTTCGGCATCGCCAACCTCTCGGATCCGGAGAACATGACTCTGGCTCATCATATAGATCAGGCCATAAGAGCCCACGGAATAATGAAGCGGGACGTCGACTACGTCGTCAAAGACGGCGAAGTCATAATCGTGGACGAATTCACGGGACGTCTGATGATAGGCAGAAGATACAGCAACGGTCTGCACCAGGCCATAGAGGCCAAAGAAAGGGTCCACGTCGCGAGAGAAAACAGGACTCTTGCTACTATCACTTTCCAGAACTATTTCCGCATGTATAAAAAACTGTCCGGCATGACCGGTACGGCCATGACGGAGAAGGACGAGTTCCAGGAGATCTACAATCTGGACGTCGTTGCGATACCCACCAATGCCCCTGTCATCAGAAAAGACTGGGACGACGTCGTGTACAAAAACATCGATGCCAAATACAGAGCGGTCATCGAACAGATAATCGAATGCCACGCCAAGGGACAGCCCGTTCTGGTGGGCACCGTCAGCATAGATAAGTCCGAGCGGCTCAGCAAACTGCTGGAGCGACGCGGTGTCAGGCACAACGTGCTCAACGCGAAGAACCACGAGAAGGAAGCTTTCATCATAGCCCAGGCGGGAAAGCTCGGAGCCGTGACCATCGCGACCAACATGGCAGGAAGAGGAACGGATATCATGCTCGGAGGAAATGCCGAGTATATGGCTAAGAACAGGCTGAGTCAGGAAGGTCTCGATGACGACCAGATCCTGGCCGCGACCTCCTACTACTACACGGAAGACGAGGAGATACTCGCCCACAGAGACGAGTACAGGAACCTCCTGGACAGATACTCCGCCGAGATAAAGCCCGAGGCTGACGCCGTCAGACAGGCCGGAGGTCTATTCATTATAGGTACTGAAAGACATGAGAGCCGCAGGATAGACGACCAGCTCAGAGGCCGAAGCGGACGTCAGGGCGACCCCGGTGAGAGCCGGTTCTTCCTTGCTCTCGACGATGACCTCATGAGGCTGTTCGGTGGTGAGCGGATAAACATGCTTATGGAGACCCTCAATGTCGAGGACGACGTCCCCATCGAGAACAGGATCCTTACCTCAGTCATAGAATCAGCGCAGAAGAAGGTCGAAGGGCGCAACTTTGCCATCAGAAAGAGCGTCCTCAGTTACGACGACGTCATGAATCAGCAGAGAGAAACCATTTACTCCGAGAGAGATGTGGTGTTAAGAGGAGAGAACGTCCGCAAAAACATCGATTCCATGGTCTACGATTCCATCAGGGCAAATGTCTACAGTTACCTGCCTGAGGAACACAGCGACGAGACTCCGTGGAACATCTCCGGACTCAGAGACCACTATCTCGGCTGGCTCACGACGCCCCAGGACCTCAGATTCAGCAAAGAAGAACTGGATGGGGTCACCAGAGACGACATAGTCGGGATACTCAACGACAGGGCTCAGGACATCCTCGCGAAGAAAGAGGAACAGATCGGTTCCGACATGATGAGGCTGCTGGAGAGATTCTCCCTGCTCAGTTCTGTAGATCAGAACTGGATGGAGCATATCGACAACATGGACGAACTCAGAAAGTCCATCCACCTGCGCTCTTATGCCCAGCATGACCCGGTGATCGAGTACAGGCGCGAGGGTTACGCGATGTTCGACGAGATGGTCGAAGCCATCCGCGAACAGACAGCAAGGAAGGTTCTAACGACCACCATCGTGCCCAAGAAGCAGGTCGAGGAGAACATCCAGGATGCTGCCGCTGCAGGCGGACCTGCGCAGACAGTCCGGAAAAACAAAGATAAAAAGAAAAAGAAGAAAAAATAGTCAAAATACGGTACAACAAAACAGGCCTGAAACCGGAGTTTCAGGCCTTTCTTATGTATGATCGTTATTTCGCTTTCTTTTCGCTCTGCTGTATCAGGTTGAACAGAGATGATGAAAGCTGCGGATAATCGCTGGAAAGCTTTTCGCTGGATGTCTGGAACGGATCCGTGTTGATCTGGCTGTGTCCCGCCGGCTGTGACGAGAGCATGTCTCTGAGTTCAGCCTCGCTCCTTGACATTGAGGCGTCGATGTAACCGCTGTATAATCTATCTGGGATCGAGAACATCTTATCCTGGTTCTTGGGACAGCTTGAGAATATGATCCTGAACATCTTGTACACGGCTGAATTCAGGTAATTGGTGACCTCCGAAACGAGATCCTTGTCCGGTACTTTCAGGAGCATATCGTAAAGCACGCCGAGAGAATTGATTATCAGCTTCTTGCTGAGTACCGGCAGCAGGCTGCCCTTGTACTTTGAATCATCGGGGTCGTTGCTGTCGTCCGGGATATCGTCGACTGTGAGCGTCAGACCGCTCCTGTCGGGAGATCTCCCGAGAAGGTAGTCACAGGAAACGCCGTAGTACTCCGATGCCTTGACAACGAAATCCAGTCCGCATTCCCTTATCCCCTTCTCGTAGTGAGACAGCAGTGCCTGAGATATGCCAAGATTTGCCGCTGCCTCTTTCTGTGTGAGACCGCGCTCTTTTCTCAAAAGCGTAAGTATTCTGCTGAAACTGGTGTTGCTCTGCATAGGGTTGACCTTCTTGGATAATACGAAGTGTATTTGTGATTATATTACCTTCACTACTCTATGTAAATTGTGTTTTGTTCCAAATAATGATAAAACTTTTGTGCATTTTTTGATTCGGAGAGAAGATTTTGAAAACATACAAACTTCACCTCATAAGACACGGCCTTACGGACTACAATCTGGAAGGAAGATACTGCGGTACTCTGGACCCTCCGCTCTGCGAAGAAGGTGTAGATCAGCTCTATGACCTGATGGAGAGATTCGACTATCCATACGTCGACGAAGTCTACGCCAGTCCTCTGCTCAGAGCGAGGCAGACGGCGGAGATACTGTTCCCCGGATGCGAATACACGGCGGTGGAAAATCTCAGAGAGGCGTCCTTCGGGCCCTTCGAGGGAAAGACCATGGCCCAGCTTCGCAATGATGAGGAATACGCGAAATGGGTCGTCCCCGGATCCGACTACGCTCCTGCCGGAGTCGAGCCTGCTAAAGCATTCTATCTCCGGGTTCGAGAAGGTATCATCCAGGTAGTAGACGATATGATGTCAAGGGGAGTCACCAGTGCCGCTGTCATTACCCATGCCGGCGTCATCAGCGCAGCGCTGGCTGCTCTGGCTTATCCCAAACTCTCCCAGTACGAGTGGAACTGTGAGGCAGGCCAGGGATTCACTGTGAGAGCAGATCCTTCCCTGTTCCTCAGGGAACCTGTACTCGAGTATGTGTGCGATATACCGGGAGAAGATATTCCCAGAGAAGAGGAAGACCCATACGACCTCTATTGAGCGGTAAGCGCGGAAGTGGACTTCGTTTCCGCGCTTTTGATATATTTAGAACAGTGAATAAAGGAAAAAACACGCAACCGACAAGGAGGATATGCAGTTGAAGACATCGATAAGAATAAGCAACGACAACATCGTCTCCAAAGTGGATGACAGAGTCTACAGTTCCTTCGTGGAACACATGGGAAGAGCCATCTATACGGGCATATATGAACCGGACCATCCGACAGCCGACGAGTTCGGCTTCCGGAAAGACGTCATGGATCTGGTAAAACCTCTCAACCTCTCCCACATACGCTACCCCGGAGGCAACTTCCTTTCCGGATACCGCTGGAAAGACGGTATAGGGCCCAAGGAAGAGAGACCAGCGAGGCTCGACCTCGCATGGTTTCAGATAGAACCCAACCTCGTGGGGACCGATGAGTTCCTGCGCTGGTGCGAGCGCCTCGGAGTACAGCCAATGCTGGGGGTCAACCTTGGCACGGGAACACCTCAGGACGCAGCAGACCTGGTGGAATACGTCAACGGAACCACTCCCACATACTACGCAGAACTGAGAAAGAGAAACGGTCACGCGGAACCCTACAACGTCAAACTCTGGTGCCTCGGAAACGAGATGGACGGCCCCTGGCAGATCTGCGGAAAGACCGCGGAGGAATACGGCCGGATCGCCCATGAGACCGCCAAAATGATGAAGTGGATCGATCCCGCCATTGAACTGGTGGCATGCGGAAGCTCCAACACCGCTATGAAGACATACGGCGAATGGGAAAAGACCGTTCTCAAACACTGCTACAATGACGTCAGCTATGTCTCCCTGCACAGCTATTACAGGAACGACGATCAGGATGTCCCCTCGTTCCTCGCAAGCAACATCGATATGGAGAACATGATCCAGTACATCGGTTCGATCTGCAGACAGGCCAGGCTCGAGCAGAAGGGAGACCACGATGTATACCTCTCATTCGACGAATGGAACGTGTGGTACCATTTCCAGAACGAACAGCAGCCACCGGAGAAGTGGGTAGTCGGCCGCGCCATCGAGGAAGAGAACTATGATGATATAGATACCCTCGTAGTCGGCACTCTAATGAACGCTCTGATCAGGAACGCCGATCTTGTCAAGATCTCCTGCTTCGCGCAGCTGATCAACGTCATCGCTCCCATTACAACGGTGCCCGGCGGAGAGGCCTTCGTCAGAACGATCTACTATCCCATCATGCACGCATCTCATTACGGCAGAGGCACTTCCATCAGACCCATGGTCGACGCACCGACCTATGACTGCAAGCTCTACAAGGATGTTCCCGTCCTCGACAGCGCCGTGGTCAGGTGTGACGACGGTTCCCTGTCTGTCTTCGTGGTAAACAGGAGCGAGACTGAACAGGCAGAGCTCAAGATCGATTTCTCCGGCGTCGGAGACTACAGCACCGCCGAACTGATGACCATACGCGGCATGGAGACTGTAACGGAAAAAGCAGAGATGGAAGGCTCCTCCTGCAATACCGTGCTGGCCCCGCTGTCATGGAATCTGATCAGGCTCTCCTGAATCCGGAATCATACTTGATCGCGTCCTGCAGCATGCAGAAGAATATCGCTGCTGATCCATAAAACATCTGAAATCGCCGGTTTTCATTTTCTGAATATCATAATTATGTCAAGCACGCGGACACAAACATGTCCGCGTGATTGTGTATGTGAAACCGCTGTGATAATGGTCTATAATTAAAGAAAAATGCAGGAGAGGAATTAAGCATGTACAAGATCGTGGAAAAGGTCAGCCTCAATCCCACAGTTACGATGATGCAGATCGAGGCTCCGCTGGTCGCTGCAAAAGCGGAACCGGGCCAGTTCATCATCCTCCGTGTCGATGCTGACGGTGAACGCATCCCTCTCACGGTCGCAGGCTATGACCGCGAAAAAGGCACTGTAACGATCATTTTCCAGATAGTCGGTGCCACGACAGAAAAGCTGAACCATAAGAATGCCGGAGATCTTATCCAGGATTTCGTGGGGCCTCTAGGTGTGGCGACAGATCTGGATGGCCTCAGGAAGGTCTGTATCGTCGGAGGCGGTGTCGGCTGCGCCATCGCACTTCCGATCGCGCAGAAGCTCCACAGGCTGGGTGCCCATGTAACTTCCATCATCGGATTCCGTACGAAGGACCTGCTCATCCTTGAGGACGAGTTCCGCGCATGCTCTGACGAACTCATCGTCATGACCGACGATGGTTCCTACGGACGGGAAGGCAACGTCACAGTTCCGCTCAAGGAGCTGTTCGAGAACGAAGGGACTTTCGACGAAGTCATCACCATCGGACCTCTGATCATGATGAAGTTCGTCGTTCTCGCCTGCCAGCCCACAGGTATCCCCTGCACGGTATCCATGAACCCGATCATGATCGACGGGACAGGAATGTGCGGCGGCTGCAGACTTACTCTCAACCAGGACGGCAAAAAGGTCACCAGGTTCGCCTGTGTTGACGGACCTGATTTCAACGGATACGAAGTCGACTTCGACGAGGCGATGTCCCGCGGGACCATGTATTCGGCCTTCGAGCGCCATGCCTATGAAGAAGCCTGCAATCTCTTCAAGGAGGTCGAATGATATGCCCAACATGAGTCTTACCAAGAACCCGATGCCCTCGCAGGATCCTAAGGTCCGTGCCCGCAACTTCGACGAAGTCGCCCTCGGCTACAGCGAAGAGATCGCCCTCGACGAGGCGCAGCGCTGCCTGCACTGCAAGAATATGCCCTGCGTGGAAGGCTGCCCCGTCAACGTACATATCCCTGAATTCATAGATAAGATCAAAGAGGGAGATTTCGAAGGCGCATACCAGATAATCCGTGAGACCTCTTCCCTGCCCGCAGTCTGCGGACGCGTATGTCCACAGGAGACACAGTGCGAATCCAAGTGCACCCGCGGCATCAGGGGTGAGCCCGTTGGTATCGGCCGGCTCGAGAGATTCGTCGCCGACTGGCACAGGGATCACACCGAGCAGAAGCCCGAGCCCGTTGCGTCGAACGGACACAAAGTGGCCGTCGTGGGTTCCGGTCCATCCGGACTGACCTGCGCCGGAGACCTGGTCAAACTCGGCTACAAGGTCACCGTGTTTGAAGCCCTACACACTGCCGGAGGAGTTCTGGTCTACGGCATCCCCGAGTTCCGTCTTCCAAAGAAGATCGTTCAGCAGGAAGTCGACAACCTCATCGCCATGGGTGTCGACGTCGAGACCAACGTTGTCATCGGCAAGACACTGACCATCGATGAGCTGTTCGAGCGCGGTTATGAGGCCGTTTATGTCGGATCCGGCGCAGGGCTCCCCAACTTCATGGGAATCCCCGGCGAGTCCCTCAAGGGCGTTTACAGCGCAAACGAGTACCTCACACGCTCCAATCTCATGAAATCCTATCTTGACGATCCCGTCACTCCCATCATGAAGGGCGGAAACGTCGCTGTGGTCGGAGGCGGAAACGTGGCCATGGATGCCGCGAGGACGGCTCTCAGACTCGGCGCGGACAATGTCTACATCGTGTACCGCCGTTCCGAACAGGAGCTCCCCGCACGCCGTGAGGAAGTCGAGCACGCCAAGGAGGAAGGCGTCATATTCAAGCTTCTCAACAATCCAGTTGAGCTGATCGGATACAATAATCCGGATGACCGCCGCGATCCCAGAAACGGGTTCGTGACCGGCATGAAGTGTATACGCATGGAACTCGGCGAGCCCGATGAGAGAGGCCGCCGCCGTCCTGTTCCCGTGGAGGGAAGCGAATTCGTGATCGATGTCGACACAGTCGTCATGGCCATCGGCACATCTCCCAATCCGCTGATCAAGAACACCACAGCCGGCCTTGAAGTCAACGGACACGGCGGAATCATCGTCGACGACAGCGGAGCCACTTCCAAGGAAGGCGTCTATGCCGGCGGCGACGCAGTCACCGGCGCTGCGACGGTCATCTCCGCGATGGGAGCCGGAAAGCTCGCCGCAAGATCCATCCACGAATATCTCAGCAAATGACCTGTACGGTCCATACCGAAAGACAGGGGCTTTACCCTGTCTTTTTTGTTACAGAAGAATGACTTTAGGATTTAACTCAGGCCTGAAATATGGTAGTATTTGGTAAATGGCATAACGCATAGATCTGTCATCTTGTTAAATATGCATAATACCATATGACAATCAATCGAAAGGAGAAAAACTATGATCAGAAAGGCTACTGTTGAAGGCGGCGTAGTGCTCGGCATCCCCGCTGCTGACCCCCGCGTCACGGCGTTCAAGGGCATTCCCTTCGCGGCTCCTCCTGTAGGTGAGAACCGCTGGCGCGCCCCTCAGCCCGTAGAACCCTGGGAAGGCGAACTCAAATGCTGGAACTTCGCCCCCATCTCCATGCAGCACATCCCCGGCCTGGATCCCAACAACATCTACACCAGGGAATGGAACGTAGATCCCGAGATCCCCATGGACGAGGACTGCCTGTATCTTAACGTATGGACACCCGCAAAGAGCGTCGACGATAAGCTCCCCGTGTTCGTATGGTACTTCGGAGGCGGACTCAGAGAAGGCAACCCCGCAGAGATGGAGTTCGACGGCGAGAGGATCGCAAGAAGAGGCGTCGTTGTCGTAACGGTCAACTATCGTCTGAATGTCTTCGGATTCCTCGCGCATCCCGAACTGACTGCAGCGCAGCCCGACGCTCCGACCAACTTCGGAAACCTCGACCAGCAGGCAGGCACCCGCTGGGTCAAGAGGAACATCGCGGCGTTCGGAGGAGATCCGGACAACATCACCATCGGCGGTCAGTCCGCAGGCGGCGGCAGCGTATGCTCGCAGCTCTCCTGCCCCGACAACGAAGGTCTGTTCCAGAAAGCGGTCATCATGAGCGGCATGTTCGCAGGCATCTATGATGAGCGCAGGCGTCTGAACTTTGAAGAGGCACAGGCCCAGGGCGAGAAGTTCTTTGAGTTCCTCGGCGTAAGCACTCTCGAGGAGGCCAGAGCCATCGATGCAGTCACCCTCAGAGACAAGGGCGTTGAGTTCGAAGAGCAGTTCAGGGCCCGCTTCGGTTCCGTACCGGACGGCAAATTCCTGCTCGCTGATCCTCTCAAGAGGATCACAGCCGGCAACAGACTGCATGTACCGGTCATGATCGGACGCACCCAGGACGAGTTCAGGTCCAGGATAGACGCAGAGACCATGGATGAGTTCAAAGAGAAGGTTACTGCCTCTCTCGGCGAATATGCAGAACCGTTCCTCAAGGCCTGCGGAGACGACCTTGAGACCGCTAAGGCGATGGCCAACGTGAGCGGCATCGAAGTCGCCGTGCGCACCTTCGCCAAGAAGAACGAGGAAGCCGGCATCACCGAGCCCATCTACTACTATGTGTTCAACGCCGAGATCCCCGGCTGGGACAACCCCGGCACCTTCCACTCTGTGGACCTCTGGTTCTTCTTTGAGAACCTCGCCAAGTGCTGGAGGCCCTTCAAGGGCAAACACATGGACCTCGCAAGGAACATGTGCAACTACTGGGCCAACTTCTTCCGCACCGGAGACCCCAACGGTCCCGACAATGACGGAACACCGATGCCCCTCTGGAAGCCCTATACCGACGCTCAGCCCAATGCGATCTGGTTCAACGACGTTCCGGAACCCTGCGTGGACAAGGCCAGCGAAGCTGTCCAGATCCTCGTGGAGAGAAACGGCAAATAAAGGATACAGGAGCTTATAAATGCTTAGAGTAGTTAAAACCGAGAACGGCTGGGTAAAAGGCATACCCGCCGCTGACCCCAGGATCACCGCATTCAAAGGCATCCCCTTCGCAGCTCCCCCCGTCGGTGAGCTCAGATGGAAAGGCCCCCAGCCCGCCGAGGACTGGGAAGGCGTCAGGGAATGCTATACTTTCGGTCCCATCGCCATGCAGAAGTATCCGGGACTCGATCCCGACAACATCTATACCAGAGAGTGGAACGTTGACCCCGATCTGGTCATGAGCGAGGACTGCCTGCAGCTCAATATCTGGACACCAGCAAAATCCGCTGACGAGAAACTGCCTGTCATGGTCTGGTACTACGGCGGCGGACTTCAGGAGGGACACCCCTCTGAGATGGAGTTCGACGGCGAGAGGATCGCGAGAAGAGGCGTAGTGCTCGTCTCCGTCAACTACCGTGTCAACATCTTCGGATTCTTCGCGCATCCCGAGATCACCGCGACCGCTGAGGACAAATGCTACACCAACTTCGGAAGCTATGACCAGCGTTTCGGAACTCTCTGGGTAAAGCGCAACATCGCGGCTTTCGGCGGCGACCCCGACAACATCACCATATTCGGGCAGTCAGCCGGCGGACGCAGCACGCTTTTCCAGCTGCTCTCCCCTCTCAACAGCACCGATGTCATCAAGAGAGGCATCTCGATGAGCAGCGGCGGAATCAGCGTCGGAGGCGGATACGGTTATCCCACTCTCGCTGAAGCAGAAGCGAACGGCGTGGCGTTCTTCGAGTTCCTCGGAGTGAAAGACCTTGCCGAAGCAAAGAAGATAGACGCATTCACGCTCCGCGACAAGATGCTCGAGTTCATGGAAGAGAAACATGTGCGCTGGGGCTTCAACATCGACGGCGTGTTCGCCGATGACGACCCCGTCAACATGATGGCGGCCAACAGAAGGCTCCAGGTCCCGCTGATCTGCGGACACACGACCGGAGACATGGGCGACATGTTTGGAAGAGCATCCAGCAAGGAAGAGATCCGCGACAGGATCACGGCAATGGTCGGAGAAGAAGCCGCGGCCGAAGTGCTCGCTGTAGCCGACTATGACAACACTGACCTGGACGGACTCAAGGATGCCCTCAAGATCAACAATCAGAGATTCGGCATCGAACTGCTTCATATGAACGGCGCAGATCACGGTCTGGACGAGTATTTCTACTCATTCGGCCCCGAGATCCCCGGCTGGGATAATCCCGGCGCATTCCATTCCAGCGACCTGTGGTTCGTTTTTGAGACGCTGGCGAAGTGCTGGAGGCCTTTCCAGGCCAAGCACTACGATCTTGCCAGGCTGATGTGCAACTACTGGACCAACTTCGCAAAGAACGGCGATCCCAACGGCGACGATGCCGATGGAACGCCGATGCCCACATGGGAGAAGTTCACAAACGAGAATCCCCGCTCCATCATGTTTGAAGATACCGTCTACATGCAGAAAGAGCCGGAGAGACCCGCTGTCCGTTTGCTTCTTGAGAAAGCCGCGGACAAGACCTGGAGAAAATGATCAGCTGATCATTTATTTCAAATGCAAAGTGAGCCGGTACCGTATAAGGTACCGGCTTTTTCCATGAGAAAAGGGATACAGACGATCGAAGTCCGTATCCCTTTGTTATTCAGTTGTTTTTTAGTCCGATCCGCTCGACGTGGTGCCGCCGTTTCCGTCATTGGGGAACAGTTCATGCGGGCACTTGGAGTTGGGCATGTTGTCCTTGGTGTAGTAACCTGTCCTCGTGCTGCCGCACCCCGACCCGGCAAGGAATCCGGAGGAGAGGCAGAAGGAAGCCGTTGTGATGCCTTCCGGTCTCTCAAACTCCTTTTCAGGAAGGTCGTTGGTGATCTCGTTGAGTATGTCTCTGACGGCATACTGCACGTCGTAGTGCAGGCTGTAAGGGGTCATCTTTCCGTTCTGATCGTAGCCCATCCATCCGGCGCAGCAGTAGTACGGGTTCAGCGCGATGGTCCAGAAGTCGTTGTTGTCTGAAGTGGTACCTGTCTTGGACGCTGTCGTGAATTTGGCGCCTTTCCTGACAGATGTACCGGTTCCTTCCCTGGTGACGCCCTGGAGGATCTGGTTCATGATATACGCTGTCTGAGCAGACATCGCCTGGTTGGTCTGGCATACCTTGTTCTTGTCGAGAACGACGTCTCCGGTGTAGTCCTCTATGAGGGTGTAGAACCTGGGGCTCTTGTATACGCCGAGGTTTCCGAATGATGCGTACGCAGCACACATCTCGGTGACCGTGCAGCCGTCTGTGAGTCCGCCGAGAGCCATGGACAGTGTCCTGTCGGTAAGAGTCATTCCCTGGGCGTCATCCCATCTTCCGTCGACCAGTGTGGTATATCCGAGTGACGACGTGAGGAAGTCAAAGGAGAAGTCGACGCCGATCAATTGCATGACTTCGACAGCGACGGTATTCAGCGATTTGGCAACTGCCTTGTAAACGGTTATGGGGGTGCCGTATGTATTGGTGAAGTTAGTCGGCCATTTCCTGCCGTTGACAGATTCTGTCGCGATGTCCTGGAACAGGGATGAGAAGTGTATCTTCTTGAGCTCTATGGCGGGAGCGTATACGGCGACCGGTTTCATTGAGGAACCTGTCTGACGTGTAGTGGTATATCCCCTCAGAAGGCTCAGGCTTGCGGTCTTTTCCCTGATACCATTCGCTATACCTACGACCTCGCCGTCGTAATTCATGACAACGAGAGCTCCTTCGATCTGGTTCTCCAGCCTGTTGCCCTCACTGTCCAGCTTGTAGTCCGGCCAGATATCCGTGTTCCACGCAGCCTTCTCAACGGCGGCCTGGACCTTGGGATCCATGGTGGTGTAGATCGTGAGTCCGCCGCGGTACAGGAGGTCGTAAGCTTCCTCAGAGGACAGGTTCTTATATGTTTTGAGGTCCTGATAGACCTGTTCGATGACCGTATCGGTGAAGTAGTCATAGAGAGCGCTGGTGGATCCGCTTTCCCTGTTGGCTTCATCGAAGGTCATGGAATCGCTCTCGGCCTTCGCGGCGTCATACTGGGTCTGGGTGATCATCTCATTCTCCAGCAGGGTGCGGAGGATATAATCCCTCTGGATCTTGTTGTCTTCCGGACTGATATACGGATCATACCAGCCGGGATATTTCGTGATACAGACGATGGCGCAGCATTCCGCCAGATCAAGCTCCGACGTCGTCTTTCCGAAGTAGTATTTGGCTGCGGATTCTATTCCCGCTACCTTGCTCCCGAGCGAGAACGTATTCAGGTAAGCCTCCAGGATCTGGGTCTTGGAGAAGTTCTTCTCCATCTCCAGCGCCCTGTAGATCTCCCTCACCTTTCGCAGGATACCGTCAAAGCCTTTGACTTCCTTCTCGTTGGTCAGGTTCTTGATCAGCTGCTGCGTCAGTGTGGAACCGCCCTGGATGTTGTCGGCGAGGTTGATCCCGAACAGTCTCAGGAACTGGTTTAGAAACGCAAATATGGTGCGCTTCCAGTCCACTCCGTGATGTGTGCGGAACCTTATGTCCTCGGAAGCGATTATGGCGTCAACAAGACAGTCCGGGAAATCAGCGTAATCGACCCATACTCGGTTCTCACCGCTGTAGATCCTCTCGTGTTCCTGCCATTTGCCCGTGTCGCTGTCCTTGACCATGATGACAGTGGCGAGGCTTAGCTTTATATTATCGAGGTTGAGCGTCTTATAGTCGTCGGCTGTGACTTCCGCGATATACAGAGTTGCTCCGACTGCGAGCGCGCATGCCCCGATGATACCGACGCACAGGAAGAATATGAACAGTCTGACAAGGACCTGCCAGAAGGATGCCCTCCTCCTGACCTTGGTCTTTCCCGAAGAGCCCTTTGCCTTTTTGCTGTCTTTGGAAGAACGTTTGCCTTTGCTGTCTTTTTCCTTGTTCATGTCACCTTCATCAGCTGCGGTCCCGGATGCTGCCGCTATCACTGCAGGGATCTCTGTGTCTTCGGGAGCTGCGTCTTCCGCATCGTTGAGAAGCCCTTCGATCTCACCGTCCGCATCAACGACAGCATCAAAATAATCAGAGCCGAGTTCTCCCGAGGACTGGATCTCCGGGATGGGATCGCCGCTCGC
>JAFYZG010000202.1 GCA_017548825.1 Oscillospiraceae bacterium | reverse complement strand
GCCGACAGGTATCCCGACAAATCCCGATTTACCGAGTTGATTATCCCACAGCCAATCATTTCAGACAACAAAAAACCTCTTTTGTCTTTCGTGACAGAAGAGGTTTCTTTGATGGTGGAAACAACAGGGCTCGAACCTGTGACCCCCTGCTTGTAAGGCAGGTGCTCTACCAGCTGAGCTATGCTTCCGTACTGGAGCGGGTTACGGGGCTCGAACCCGCTACCTCCACCTTGGCAAGGTGGCGCTCTACCAGATGAGCTAAACCCGCGAATGGTGGGCGCTACAGGACTCGAACCTGCGACCTCCTGCGTGTGAAGCAGGCGCTCTAACCAGCTGAGCTAAGCTCCCGAAACTCAAGTAAATCGTATTTTACTATGACAGGACGCTTTTGTCAACGAAAGAAAACACGCCCTAAATCATATAAAACGCGTCTGTTTGAGTTGTTTTTTTGCCCTTAGACTTCGGCTATGACCTCTATCTCGACAAGGGCTCCCTTGGGCAGCGCCGCGACCTCGAAACAGCTTCTGGCGGGGTTGTTCGGGAAGTGTTTTGCGTACACCTTGTTGAACGCGTCGAAGTCGCTCATATGCTGCAGGAAACATGTGGACTTGACCACTCTGTCAAGGCCTGTGCCGGCTTCCTCAAGCACTGCCTTGAGATTCTTTATGGCCTGTTCGGCCTGTTCCTCGATCGTAACGGCGTCGATGTTCCCGGTCTCGGGATCGATCGGTATCTGTCCAGAGGTGAACACGAAACCGTTCACCTTCATGGCCTGTGAATAGGGTCCTATGGCGGCGGGCGCCTTCTTTGTCTCGATCTTCTGCATTTTTATATCCTCCGTTTTATTGTTCTTCATCTTCGGCTTCTTCTTTCCGGGAAGAAGATTCCGCCAGAGTCCGCATCTCTTCTCTTGAGAACCTGTATGCGGTGTTGCAGAAATGGCAGACTATCTCGGTCTCCTCCTGCTCTTCCGCGAGTCTTTCAAGCTCTTCCCTTCCGAGGCTGATCAGAACCTTCTCCATTCGCTCTCTGCTGCAGTTGCATCTGTATTCGACTTCGGAGCTGTCCATGAAATCGGGTTCCAGACCGCGCAGTATACGCTGCGCCATGTCGTCCGGCGACATACCGGAAGCGAGCATCTCAGTGACGGGCGGCAGATCCCTTATGTTCTCCTCCACCGCGTCGATGACCTGGTCCTCCGCTCCGGGGAGAAGATGCAGCAGGAATCCGCCCGCGTTGATGATGGTGAGATCTTTATCCACCAGCACTCCCAGCGAGCATACGGTGGGAAGCTGTTCGCTGTAGGCGAAATACGCGGTTATGTCCTCCGCTATCTCCCCTGACTGCAGTTCTATCTGGCCGACATAAGGCGTCTCGAGGCCCATATCCTGGACCACGTAAAGCGTTCCTTCTCCCACCAGCGAACCCACATCCAGCTTGCCCGGCGCTTTCTCCGGCACATCCGCGAAGGGATTGTCACAGTATCCCCTTACGTTCCCCATGCCGTCGCTTACCGCGGTGATGCTTCCGACCGGTCCGTTTCCCCTGATCATCAGAGTGATGGAATCATCGGGCCCCTTGAGTCCGTATCCCATCATGGACGCTGCCGTCAGTACCCTTCCGAGAGCTGCGGAAGCAGTAGCGGAAGGATGGTGGCGTCTCTCCATCTCCCTGATCATATCCGTTGAATCCAGCACGTTCAACACGGCGGATCCATCGTGGGTTATGTATCTGAAAAGGTTATCCATTCGTTGTTTTCCTTGTTACGTAAAGTATCCTCTCGGACTGCCCGGAAACAGGCTCCAGGGTGTCTCCGTCATATGTCTCAAGAAGTTCCAGTCCCGCTTTCTCAAGAGCCTCCCCGAGCGTTTTTTCGTCGATCCAGATCTCGTCAATGTAACCGGTCCGGCGGTGATAGATCTCTCCGTGCTCCCTGGTGAACAGATCCAGCGTCATGCTGACTCTGAGGTCTTCTGAGGTGCTGTTCTGCCACACCAGCATCGCGCCGTTGTCCTCGTACACGAAGGAGTTGTCCGCCAGCACGCAGCGGTGCTTGTACTCCGTGTTCAGATCGAAGATGAACAGGCAACCCTCCTCCAGGAACAGCGACAGCCTGCTGAAAGCCTTGATGACATCCTCCTTGCTCTCCAGGTGGTTCATGGTGTCCTGCATGCAGACTATGCCCTGTACGGTCCCGTACAGATCGCACCCGGTCAGATCCTGGCACAGCAGCAGCTGCCCGGGATTCTTTTCCATCGCCACTGAGAGCATCTCCTCAGATGAATCGATGCCTATCATGTCGTACCCCTTCTGCGCGAGCAGGGACATCAGCGTCCCGGTGCCGCAGCCGGCGTCCAGCACTATCTCGGGGCGGCGGTACTTCCTGAAAAGTCCGTCAATAAAATCGGCACGTCGACCGTAGTCGACGTTGCCGGTAAAAAGATCATAGTATTCATAGATGGCGGAATAACCGTCGCTCATTTGTCTTTCTCTTTCTTTGCTTCCATCTTTGCGAGGACCTGCTTGTATCCGTCGCATCCGTATGAGAGCGAGCGGTTCACGCGGCTTATCGTCGCGGTCGATGCGCCGGTCTGCGCCACGATGCTGCTGTAAACGTTCCCCTCAAGGAGGAGCTTCGCCACTTTATACCGCTGTGATATGGCCTTTAGTTCCGGAACGGTGCAAAGATCCTCGAAGAAATCGTAGCACTCTTCCTGAGTCTCCAGAGCCATGATAGCTTCAAAGAGAGAATCCAGGGCGTCGGAATGACTCAAGTTACCCATGATAAACCTCCGCATGCATTTTATTACTTTAAAAGTTTAACATGCGAAACAGGATAATTCAACTATCAGAAAGATAGACATTCCGAGAGCATAATGCGCAGATTTTCGGCACTTTCCTCATTTTTGACAGTGAACGGAACTATGCAGGCGCAGTTGAGCGGCTCAAGGATCTCCTCGAACCTTTCGAGCCTTTCACTCAGTTCCGACTTGTTTAGCTTGTCTGTCTTGGTGAGGACCGCCCAGTATTCGATCCCGAATCGGTTCATGTATTCGATCATGTCGTAGTCGTCTTCCGTGGGATCGTGCCTGCAGTCCAGCAGGATCAGCGCCAGAGCTATGTTCCTGCCGGTGCCGAAGTAGGTCTCCATGAGCTTCGACCATCTCTGCAGCTCGTCCCCCGAGCGCCTCGCGAATCCGTACCCCGGCAGGTCCACCAGAGTGATGTCCGCGTCGGAGGTAAAGAAGTTGATCGTGGTCGTCTTTCCAGGCGACGAACTAACGCGGGCAAGTTTATTCTGCCCGCATATCTTGTTGATCAGTGAGGATTTGCCGGCATTGGATCTTCCGCAGAAGACCACTTCCCTGCCGGTGCCCGGCCGGAGCTGCTCGGCAAATCCGAATGATGTCAAAAATACTGTTTTCCTGAAATTGATCATTTCTTCAGCGCGATCTTAAGCACTTCGTCGATCCTCTTCACGGGGATGATCTCCAGAGAGTTCTTAACCTCATCGGGGATCTCCTGCAGATCCGGCACATTGGATGCCGGGATGACCACGGTGCGGATCTTCTCCTTGTGGGCGGCGATCAGTTTCTCCTTGAGGCCTCCTATGGCGAGGACCCTGCCCTGCAGCGTGATCTCTCCGGTCATTGCCACGTCCTTTCGCACCGGGATGCCGCATACCGCGGACACCAGCGCCGTCGCAATGGTGACGCCTGCGGAAGGCCCGTCCTTGGGGACGGCTCCCTCGGGGGCGTGTACGTGGATGTCATACTCGTTGAGGAACTTCTCGGGGAACTTGTAATCCCCTGTCAGGGTGCGTCCGTAGGTGATGGCGAGCTTTATGGATTCCTTCATCACGTCTCCCAGGCTTCCCGTTATCTCAAGTCTTCCCGTGCCGGGGATGACCACCGCTTCTATGGGAAGCAGCGTGCCGCCGGCGGAGGTCCACGCCAGGCCGTTGACTATGCCGACGGAATCCTCCTGGGAGGCGATGCTCTCGCGGTTGTAGGGCACGCCCAGGAAGGTGTCCATATTCTTGTCGGTGACTTTGATCGGAGCCGGTTCGGACTCAGAGAGCATCTTGGCAGCCTTGCGCAGGACTTTTGCGATGCTCCTCTCGAGATTCCTTACGCCTGCCTCGATGGTATAGTCGTCGATGATCTTATACAGGGCCTTGTCGGAGAAACGGATATCGTTTCTCGTCATGCCGTGTCTCTCCATCTGCTTTTTGAGCAGGTGGTCTTTTGCTATATGGAACTTCTCGACGCGCGTGTAGCTCGAGAGCTCTATGACGTCCATCCTGTCCCTGAGAGCGGAAGGAATGGCATTGATGTCGTTGGCTGTGGTGAGGAAGAACACATTGGACAGGTCGAACGGAACATCGAGGTAATGATCCATGAAGTTGGTGTTCTGCTCCGGGTCCAGAGCTTCCAGCAGAGCTGACGACGGGTCCCCCTTGTAGTCATAGCCGAGCTTGTCTATCTCGTCCATGAGGATGAGAGGGTTGTTGGTCTTCGCCTGCTGTATCGCAGCGATGATGCGGCCGGGCATGGCTCCGATGTATGTCCTTCTGTGTCCCCTGATCTCCGCTTCGTCCCTGACGCCGCCGAGGCTCATGCGGGAGAACTTCCTGCCCATGCTCTCCGCGAGGGAACGCGCAATGGAGGTCTTTCCGACTCCGGGAGGCCCCACGAGGCAGATGATCTGTCCGCTGATGTTGGATGTCCTGCCCCTGACCGCCAGATACTCAAGGATCCTCTCCTTGACGTCCTTGAGGCCGTAGTGGTCCCTCTCCAGGATCTTCCTGGCCTTTTCCACGTTGTAGTTGTCCTTGGTGGATTCGGTCCATGGCATGCTGAGAACGGTGTCCAGATACTGGTCTATCAGGGCATACTCAGGGCTGGACGGCGGGTTCATTGAGAGCCTGTCGACTTCCTTGAGCAGTTTCTCCTTGTAAGCATCTTCCAGCGGCAGAGCCCTAATCTTATCCTTGAGCTCATATGCAGACTCGCCGTCTTCCATATCCTCACCGAGCTCCTGAGAGATGGTACGCATCTGCTCGCGCAGATAGAACTCGCGCTGATTGTTGATCATGTTCTGCTGGATGCGCTCGTTGATCTCCTGCTCGATGCCCAGCACCGAGTTCTCCTTGACTATGATGCTCAGCAGCAGGTCAAGGCGCTTGAAGGAGCTGCCCTGCTGAAGGACGCTCTGCTTGTCCTTGGTCTCAAGAGGCAGGTTGAAGGCGAGATACTCCACCAGCTTCTCGGGAGAGATGCCGGAATTTGCGGTATCCAGGATATCGCCGGAAAGCCTCGGGTTGAAGGAAGCGTAGACTTCCAGCTCCTCGCGGATCTTCCTGACGAGAGCTTTGGCCTCCTCTTCCTCGGTGCTCTTTATGGCCGTGGCGTCGCGCTTGTGGACGCTGGCCCAGTACATGCCCTCCACGGTGTCGAAGCTCACGAGCCTCGCCCTGTACTTGCAGTCGACGATGACCTTCATGAGGCCGTCGCGCACCTTGAGGACCTGCTTGACCTCGCTGACAACGCCGTAGCGGTACACGTCATTGGGGCCCGGATCCTCCACGGAGGAGTCTATCTGGGTGACGAGGAAAAGAGGCTGTCCTGTCTCCATGCAGTGCTCTATCGCCTTCTTGGAGACTTCTCTGTTCACATCGAAATGGTTCACGGTATCCGGGAACACCACTACGTCGCGCAGCGCGAGCATCGGGAGCTCCGAGATGCTGTCCTTATTCAAACTGACTTTTGCGATCATTATTACTCCGTTCGTCGAAATGGTTTTTGATGAGCAAAAACGGCCTGTAGAGGCCGTTTTGTATGATGTTCAACTAACTTGCGGAACACCGGTCCTGACGCCCTCAAGATCGAATGTTACGGCTTTGACGCCGTCCCGGGAAGAAACGTCGTACATTACCGGGATCAGAAGTTTCTCCAGGACCGACCTCAGTCCCCTTGCCCCGGAATTGCGCTGGAGCGTCTCTCTGGCGATCTCCTCTAGGGCCTCATCCGTGAAGGTGAGCTCTATGCCGTCCATCTCCATGATCCGCTGATACTGCTTGATTATGGAATTCTTGGGCTCGGTGAGGATCCTGCACATATCCTTTTCGCTGAGCTGTTCCAGCACCGTGATCACGGGGATCCTTCCCACGAGCTCCGGGATGATGCCGTATTTCACCAGGTCATGCCCGGTGACCTGCTTCATCAGGTCCGACTTGTCATCCTTCGTGGAATCGCGCACATCAGCTCCGAATCCCAGCGATGATGTCGAGACTCTCTGCTCGATGACCTTGTCGATGCCGTCGAAGGCTCCGCCGCAGATGAAGAGGATATTGCTGGTGTCTATGGGGATGAACTCCGCCTGGGGATGCTTCCTTCCGCCGTGGGGATGAACATTGGCGACGGTTCCCTCAAGTATCTTGAGTAGAGCCTGCTGGACTCCCTCGCCGCCGACATCCCGGGTGATGGAGGGATTCTCGCTCTTTCTCGCAATCTTGTCTATCTCGTCGATATAGATGATGCCGCGCTCGGCTGCCTTCACGTCGAAATCGGCTGCCTGGATAAGCTTCAGGAGGATGTTCTCCACGTCCTCGCCGACGTACCCCGCCTCTGTCAGAGTCGTCGCGTCGGAGATAGCGAACGGGACGTTGAGGCATCTGGCCAGCGTCTGCGCAAGATATGTCTTGCCTACGCCGGAAGGTCCCAGCAGAAGGATGTTGCTCTTCTGCAGTTCGACGTCGTTCTCCCTGCTGTTGTTCGCAAGTCTCTTGTAATGGTTGTAGACGGCGACCGACAGTGTGACCTTGGCGTCTTCCTGTCCTATTACGTATGTGTCCAGGAACTCTTTGATCTCTTTAGGCTTCGGAAGAGGTTTTTTGTCCGTCGCCTCGAGCCTGGTGTCCCTGTCCGGGTGGGAATGACTGTCACTGCCCACCACACCGTCGTCCTGAAGGAGCTCATAGCAAAGTTCAACGCACTCGTTGCATATGTAAACATTGGGACCGACAAGCATGCGATCGACCTGATCCTGCGTTTTGCCGCAGAACGCGCATCTCATGACTTTTTTCCCGTTTGCCATAGGATCTCCTTATCAGCGCTTGGTTATCACCTTATCGACTATGCCGTAGTTCACGGCGTCTTCCGCGGACATGTAGTTGTCGCGGTCTGTGTCTCTCTCGATGACTTCAAGGGGCTGCCCCGTCATCTCGGAATAGAGAGTGTTCATCTTTTTGCGTATGGCAATGATGTGATCCGTGTGGATCTTCATATCGGTCGCCTGTCCCTCTACCCTGCCCAGAGGCTGGTGGATGAGGATCTCGCTGTTGGGAAGCGCGAACCTCTTGCCCTTCGCGCCTGCGGCAAGAAGGAAGGATGCCATGGAGGCTGCCATTCCGACGCAGATGGTGGATACATCGCACTTGATGTAGTTCATGGTGTCGAAAATGGCCATTCCGGAGGATATTGATCCGCCGGGGCTGTTGATGTAGAGACTGATGTCTTTGGAAGCATCCTGTCCCTCCAGGAACAGAAGCTGTGCCACGATGACGCTGGCAAGCGCATCGTTGATCTCTCCGTTGAGGAGGATTATGCGGTCGTTCAGCAGTCTGCTGAAGATGTCATATGCGCGTTCACCGCGGTTGGTCTGCTCCACAACGGTCGGGATGAGGACATCATACCATTCGTTCATTTAGTTACCTCCGTGAGGGATTGCTGAGAGGACGTCAGTCCTCTTTCTTCTCGTCCGCTTCTTCCGTCTCGGGTTCGGCGGGCTCCTCTTCCGGCTCGGTCGCTACCGCGTTCTCCTTGATGACCTCAAGGGCCTTGCGGTTGGTGACGTCTCTCCTGACGCTCTTGGTGTCAACGAGTTCCTTCACGCGCTCGACTTCGATGCCGTAGTTTGATGCGATGGTGTTGTATTCTTCTTCGATCTCTTCATCGGAGACTTCGAAGTTCTCTGCTCTGGCGACTGCCTCGAGAGCCAGACGGATCTTGGCTGTCTTCTCGGACTGCGCGCGCATCTGATTCCTAATGGCGTTGTCATCGCCGCCCATGAGCTGCTTGTATACATCAAAGGATATACCCTGGGACTGGAGCCTGTAGGCGAACTCCTGCAGGTCATTGTCGATCTGATCCTCGATCATGGCTTCCGGCACTTCGCCTTCCAGATTCTCTATGAGCTTGTCGAGAAGCGCGTTCTCGAAATCCTGATCAGCGCGCTTGTCGGCTTCTTCCTGCAGATTCTTCTTGGTATCGGCTCTGAGCTCTTCCATGGTGTCGAACTCGCTGACGTCCTTGGCGAACTCGTCATCCAGCTCGGGGAGCTCCTTGACCTTGATCTCGTTGAGTTTGCACTTGAAGACTGCGGGCTTTCCGGAGAGGTTCTCCGCGTGATATTCCTCGGGGAAGGTCACGTTGACGTCGAACTCGTCGCCGGTATTGTGGCCGCAGATCTGCTCCTCGAAGTTGTCGATGAAGGAATGGGATCCGAGCTCAAGTGTAAAGTTGTCTGACTTTCCGCCGTCGAACTGCTCTCCGTCCACATATCCGTCAAAGTCTATGATGACCGTGTCGCCCATCTGAGCGGGTCTGTCTTCCACGGTGATGATCCTTGCGTTCCTGTCCTGCATATGGCCCAGTTCGTGCTCCACTTCATGGTCGTCGATGGTCTCGACTGCCTTGGGAGCCGTGAGTCCCTTATAGCTGCTGACGTTCAGTTCGGGCTTTACTTCCTGCACGAACTTGACGAGAACGCCTTCCGCGCGGGACATCTTCTCGACATTGACGTCGGGCTTGCCGATGACTTCGGCTTCGCAGCTCTTCATCGCGTCCTCGTACATGCCGGGAAGCATGTCGTTGAGCGCATCTTCATAGAATACGGCTTCGCCGTACATCTTCTCGATCAGATGTCTGGGGGCTTTGCCTCTGCGGAAGCCGGGGATCTGGATGTTTTTGACCTGCTGACGATAGACTTTCTGTACTGCCGCCTGGAAGGTCTCAGGTGATTCTTCGTATGTAAGTTCTACCTTCTTGCCATCTTCGATGAGTTTCTGTTCTACAAGTGCCATGGGTAATCCTCCAAATTTCGATACTCGGTGATTATATCATAAACAACTGAGCAGTTCTATTGTTAATTGTTATCTTTAAGGGCCTCACGAGGGCTCTGTTCCGTGTCTATCCTGTACGGAATGAAGGACAGCGCATCGGCCGAGACGAGCCTGAAATGTATGTCCTCGTAGACGCCGTTGAAGGCGAAGTTTATGTTCTTTCCGTGGACATGTCCGTAGTAGCAGCGCCTGACTCCGTACTTCTTCAGAAGGTCTACCGCCTCCTGTACCACCATGCCGTGGAAGACAGGAGGATAGTGCAGGAAGGCGATGATCTCCGGCGCTTCCAGTCTGGCAGCTTCCTGCAGCGAGGTCTCCAGCCGCATCATCTCGCGGGCGAACACCTTCTCCTTGGGCTCATTGCTGTCATAGAACCAGCTTCTCGTGCCGCAGACAGCGACACCCTCAGCCAGGTATGCGTTCCGGTAGACCGGAACGATGGTCCTGATGGAGTTCTCCTCCAGAAACGAGGTGAGCTTGCGCATGGTGGGCCACCAGAGGTCGTGGTTGCCCTTGAGTATGTATTTAGTCCCGGGAAGCCCGTCGATGAACTTCATGTCCGGGAGCGTCTCCTTTATATCCAGGCCCCAGCTAATATCGCCGGGAATGACCACACTGTCGGAAGGCCCTACAGACCTGATCCAGTTGTCTGCGAGCCTCTTTTCATAATTGCCCCACCCCTCGAATATGTTCATCGGCTTGTCAACGCCGAATGAGAGGTGCGGATCCGATATCACGAACAGTGACATGTGTGTTTCCGACCTTTCCGGTTCAGTGCAGATTCCTGAGGAAGGATCTGCGGTGATACTCCGTGATGCCGTATTTCCTGATAGCTTCGTAGTGCGCCTTTGTGGGATATCCCTTGTGCTTCTCGAACCCGTACTGCGGGTATCTCAGCGCCAGTTCATCCATAAAGCGGTCCCTCGTCACTTTTGCGAGTATGGAAGCAGCGGCTATCGACGCGGAATGCGCGTCGCCCTTTATAACGCTCACGCATCTCGCCTCGGTCTGCGGCACGCGGTTGCCGTCTATCGCGGCGGCGGCGCAGCCCAGAGCCTCAATGCATCTCTTCATCCCCAGCATGGTCGCCGCGAGGATGTTTATCTCATCTATGGTCTCATTGTCTATGAGCTCTATGTGATATGCGTCCGCTCCTTTTATGATCTCATCGAAGAGCGCTTCTCTTCTGAGAGCGGTGACTTTCTTGGAGTCATCCAGCCACTCGAAGCGGCTCTCGGGACACAGCACGACGGCGGCGCAGCACACCGGCCCCGCCAGCGGTCCCCTTCCGGCTTCGTCTACGCCGCAGAAGACCCCGAGTTCCGTCCTCAGCCCGTCGTCGTAGGAATACAGCTCCTCCTTCACCATCTGGGAGCCTCCAGTGTGACCCTGCCGAACTTTCCGTCCCTCAGGTCGGTGAGCACGGCTTTCGCGGCCTTCTCGGTGTCGCCTACTCCGCCCCGCTGCAGGAACCCTCTCTGCCTCGCTATGACCTCCAGCAGATCGTATCCCGAGACGAATTCCCCGTCCGTGATCTTAAGGCGCGAGTTCAGCGACTCCGCGGAGGTCTCGTGGAGCTCCTCCAGAAGCGATGAGGCGACAGCCTCCATGTCAAACACGTCGTCTCTGATCGCGCCGGTATAGGCAAGGTTGTAAGCGGTCTTCATGTCGGTGAACTTCTCCCAGAGAACTCCGGGCATATCCAGAAGTTCGAACTTCTCGGCGGTGAGCCACTGTTTTCCCCTGGTGACTCCGGGGCGGTTCTCCACCTTGGCTATGTTCTGGCCCATGATCATATTTATGACCGTCGATTTCCCCACGTTGGGAACACCCACGAACATTATCCTGGGCTTCTCGTTGGCTCTCTTCCTGACGTGCTCCTCCACAAAAGAGTCCAGAGCCGAGATCAGTTTTTTCTTTTCCGTGCTCTTCTTTCCGTTTAGCGAAATTGCTCCGTATCCCCTGGAATCGAGATATCTTATCCACTCCTTCGTCATCTCTTCGTCGGCAAGGTCCGCCTTGTTGAGCACGAAGAATCTTGGTTTCCTTCCGCAAATGCGTCTCAGGTTCGGGTTCTGGCTGGAGAAAGGGATCCTCGCGTCAATTATCTCTGCCACGGCTTCCACGTTCCTGATCTCTGCGGAGATCAGGCGCATGGTCTTGGCCATGTGCCCCGGATACCAGTTTATCTTGGTATTGCTCTCGCTCACGTTTTTCCCTCCTCCTTGCAGGATCAAGTCCTCTTCTGAAAAGAAATGAGGCGCATGGACCGGCCATGTACCTCAGGCAGCTGTCATATCGTTTCGTCCGGTGATCCGCTGTCAGCTGACGTAGATCACCACGCCGACTATGCTTCTGCTGTCGATCAGTCCGCACTGCTGATATCTGCAGTCCAGAGACCACTCCCTGTTGTCGCCGACCGCGAACACATATCCGGCAGGCACATAGAACGGGTAAGTGATATCTCCCTTGAGATTGTAGGTGGTCGTCGCGACCGGAGTATCGACCACTTTCCCGTCCACTCTGAGCTCCCCTGTCTCGGGATCTATCTCCACCTTCTGATATTCCGTGGCTATGACGCGCTTTATCAGGGGCTCACCGAGACCGTTGTTGACGTCGGTGACTATCACGTCTCCGTTCCTGACCGTGAACTTACAGAGCAGAGTGAAAACACGGTCTCCCTCGACATATGTCGGCTCCATGGAGGAACCGTTCACGGTGAACACCTTTATGAACAGGGAGAATATGACGACACAGACGACTACCGCGAATACAGCGGCATCCATCCATTCCGCGACCGATACTGCGGTCTTTCTCCTCTTTTCTTCCATAAAGTTCACCGTCTTTCCGTTCTATAACAGAAAGGAAGGAACTGGCGTTCCTTCCCGGATGTTGAAAGTTAGATTCTTTCTTTGAGCTTGGCGGACTTGCCGGTACGCTGGCGCAGGAAGTAGAGCTTCGCGCGGCGGACCTGTCCGTGACGGACCACTTCCACCTTTTCGACGTTGGGGCTGTTGACCGGGAATACACGCTCAACACCAACACCGTAAGAAGTGCGGCGGACTGTAAAAGTCTCAGATACTCCGCCGTGTTTCATCGCAATGACGATACCTTCATAAACCTGGACCCTGCTGCGGGAACCTTCTACGATCCTCACGTGGACCCTGACTGTATCACCTATCTCAAATACCGGCTTTTCTGCCTTAAGAGAATCCTGCGACATAAGCTTGATCGCATCCATTTTTCCATTCCTCCCATATTCAGACATTCGTGCCGATCAATCAGGCAGAGGACTGTCAGCTTAATGTTTTGCACATCAACCCCGCCGGGAAAGGCGGTGCTAATAAATAGCAAGCCTTAATATACTATCACTAGTTTTCAGGCATTGCAAGGATTTTTCACTTAAAAATCTCAAGATCCTGCAGCAGCAGTTTCTTCCTCGTGATCCTTATGTCTTCTGCCCCGATCCTGCAGTCCGAAAGGAACGTGTTCACCAGCAGAGACGGGTTCAGCGACGATGATGTATCGCTCCTGAGGACGGCGTCAATGACGAAACAGCTTCCGTCTTTCCTGTAGGATATCTTCTTGATGTATTCTATGGCGTTCTCGGTCCTCTCTACGCCCTTCTTGTTCTTTCTCGTGACCGGGATCTCGTCTCTGGAGATGAAGTCCTCGAATGCGGAGAACAGCGCATCCGCGTCCCCGTGCATCTTTATCTCCCACTCGCTGAAGGCCACGTCGGTGTGCTCGTGTTCCGGAACGGACGCGGCAAACACTTCAAATCCCTTGGGAAGTCCGGAGTTGAGTCTGTCTATAATTTCGCTCTCGGCTACAGGCGTATCGTCCACTATCCTGAAATCCATGGGTTCGTATTCGCTTTCAAAGCCCAGTGACAGCGGGCTCGCGAACATGAGATAGATGTGGGTATTGAATCCCTGCGTATACCACACGTCGAAGCCGCTTCTCTTGAGCGCTCTGGTGAAGCAGCGCATGACGTCCAGATGGGACAGGAACCTGGCATCGCCGGTCTTTCTGAAGAAAACTCTAACGTTCTGCAAAGCATTCCCTCCCCGTGAATCTGTTCACTCCGCATCCAGAGCACATCTCTCTGCAGTTCGGCGTGGTCTGGGCCGCGACGGCCTTTTCGTATTCCCTCTTCAGGAACGACTTGCTGACACCGTAATCCACGATATCCCAGGGCTCGAACTCATCGGTGTCCCTCGCGCGCAGCGCGTAGAAATCGGCATCTATGCCGGTGTCTTCAAAGGCCTTGAGCCAGGACCCGTAATCGAAGCCTTCGCTCCAACCGTCGAATATGGATCCGTTCCTGTACGCGGCGAGTATCGCATCATGGACCCTGCGGTCGCCTTTGGCCAGAACCGTCTCTATATAGCTGGTCTCGGAATCGTGATAACTGATGTCTATCTTTCTGGACCTCACGCTGCCGACGAGCATCTGCTGCTTCCTCCTGAGCTCCTCGACGCCGTTGAATCCGCAGAACTCGAACGGTGTCTTGGGCTTGGGAATAAAGCAGGATACGCTGGCGGAGACGGTCACCGATTTACCCTTCGGTCTGCTGGGCAGAGAATAGAAAAGATCCACTATTTTCTGGCAGAGCGCGGATATGGCGAGAACGTCCTCGTCGGTCTCGGTGGGCAGTCCCAGCATGAAATACAGCTTAACGGCGGTGTATCCGTTCATGAACGCGTCTTCGCATCCGCTGAGGATCTCCTCTTCCGTTATGTTCTTGTTGATGACGTTTCTCAGGCGTTGTGTGCCCGCTTCCGCGGCAAACGTCAGTCCGCTCTCTCTGACCTGTCTAAGTTTCTGGGCCAGAGTGCCGGTGAACGAGTCCACTCTCAGAGACGGCAGAGATAGGTTGACCTTCTTTTCAATGCTCCAGTCGACCAGTCCGTCCATGATCTCCTCGAGTTGGGGATGGTCGCTGGTGGACAGTGACAGCAGAGATATCTCGTCGTATCCGGTGTTGTCGATAAGCGCTTTCGCCTGTGTGCAGATGAGAGACGCGTCCTTGCACCTGAATGGTCTGTATATGAATCCGGCCTGGCAGAACCTGCAGCCGCGGATGCATCCGCGCAGGACTTCCACGCTCGGGCGGTCGTGGATGACAGCCATAGAGGGAACGATCGGGTTCAGCGGGTACGGAGCCTCGTCCATATCCATGAATATCCTCTTCCTCACTGGCAGCGCAGGTGCTCCCTCAAGAGCCCTGTATCCGCTCAGGCGTCCGTCGGGAAGATACTCCGGTTCATACAGAGAAGGTACATATACTCCTTCTATCCCCGCGCAGGCTTCCAGTGTCTGCCTACGGTCAAGGCCTCTGCGGCGGCATTCGGCTATGCAGTGGCAGATCTCGTTGTCGGTCTCCTCGCCGTCGCCCAGGGAGAACATGTCGAAGAACTCGGCTATGGGCTCCGGGTTGCAGGTGCAGGGGCCTCCGCCCACAACGAATGGATCGTTCTCCCCTCTCTCGCTGCTGAGGAGCTTGACCTTGCCAAGCTCCAGCATGTAGAGGACATTAGTATATGACATCTCATACTGGAGGGTAAATCCTATGACGTCGAATTCACTGAGAGGAGTCCTGCTCTCAAGGGAGAACAGTTCGGCACCCTCCTTTTCCATCTGCTCGCGCATATCGAACCAGGGAGCGAAGAATCTCTCGCACCAGATGCTCTCATCCTTGTTCAGCACATCGTAGAGGATCTGGGTAGCCTGGCTGGACATCCCGATCTCGTACAGGTCCGGGAAACAGAAGGCGAACCTGATATCTACCTTATCAGGATCCTTGTACACTGCACCGAGCTCCCCGCCGGTATACCTGGCGGGTTTCTGCACCTCGGCGAGCATCCTGTTGAATACCGATTCGTTCATGATAAAACTCCGTGAGAACAGTTACTGATATAAAATGCTTTAAATAATAAATACAATATGTTATTATACCCCAGCGAGCAGATCAGACGGCAGCGCGTTGTTACGTGAGGAAAGTCCGGGCTCCACAGGGCAGGATAGCTGCTAACGGCAGCCGAAGGCGACTTCAGGGAAAGTGCAACAGAGATATACTACCTGATTATATCAGGCAAAGGTGGAAAGGCGAGGTAAGAGCTCACCGGCATGGCGGAGACGTCATGGCCATGTAAACCCTATCCGGAGCAACACCGAATTGAACGCATACGTTTGCCCGACGTGTTCAGTAGCGTGGCTGGAGCTGAATGGCGACATTCAGTCGAGATAGATTGCCGTCCTCGACAGAACCCGGCTTACAGATCTGGTCGCTTTCTGACAGCACAGGAGATCGACAGGTTCCGGTCTCCTTCTTTTTATGCAACAGCCCCCGGATGCTTTCGCATTCAGGGGCCTGATTTCTTTTATCAGATCATTTATTGCTGATGAGAACGAACACGTTGACTATCAGCGTGAGAACGAAGAACACTATGACAAGAATCCTTGTGATGGAAGCGAGCTTCTCATCGTTGGTGTTTCCCCTGCTTCCGAATGAAGAATCGGAACCTCCGGCGATCGCTCCGGAGAGCCCGTCGGATTTTTCTGACTGAAGTGAAACGAAAAGGACGATAGCAAGACTGCAAAGGAGCAGCATCGCTCCGCCTATGATCTCTAATACGCTCATTTTATTCCTCCATTAAGTGGCAAAGGCAATATTAACACAGGGATATGCAAAAAGCAACACTATTTTACTCTCTCTGCTTGCCGTCTTCCGCATCGGTGTCATGGAACAGCGCGCCGGCTGCGGGAAGATTCCTGGAGCGGTATCTGTGCTTGGCTTCCTTCTTCAGGATGGAAGCCGGCGCGACCTCCCCTACGGTCTGACCTTTTCTCAGAGTCATGACCTGCACGCCCTGCGTGTTCTTGCTGGCTTTGACCGGGATCAGGGCGCTGCTGAGCATCAGGCACCTGCCGTTCGTGGAGAACAGCGCGAATTCCGTGTCCTCCTCGATGCCGACGGAGCGGACCAGTTCTCCCTTGGAGGAATATCCGCCGGTCAGCTTCTTCCTGTTGAGCTTTGTCTCGTACGCGTCGAGCGGGACTCTGGCTGCCTTGCCGTTGTCATAGAAGAACACGCCGTATCCCTTGAAATCCTGCGTGGCGATCATTCCCACGCAGGTCTCGCCCTCCGCCATACCCAGTTTGGAAGGCACGTAGTCGCCTATCACGCTGGCCTTGGTCTCGTCGAAATCCGCGGCTCTCGCCTTGTAAACGTTCCTCTGGCTGGTGAAGAACAGCAGATTGATGTCGTTTTTGCACTCTATGGTGTCTATTATCTCGTCTCCGTCCTTGAGTTTCTGGGCTCCGCTCATCCTCAGGGACAGAGGAGTGATCTTCTTGAAGTATCCCTCCTTCGTATAGAAGATGGTGACGGGGTAATCCGGGACCTTGTCCTCTTCTTCCGTGTTCTCCTCCTCGAAGAAGTCAGCAAGCTTGGTCCTGCGGGGCTGGGCGTATTTCTTCGCTACCTCGGCCTGTTCCTTCATGATAATGCGGTCGATCAGCTTCTGGTTGCCCAGTATCTCCTGCAGTTCCTCGATGTCTTTGCGGATCTGCTCGGTCTCGGCCACGCGGGTCAGGATGTATTCCCTGTTCAGGTGTCTGAGGCGGATCTCAGCGATGAAGTTCGCCTGTATCTCATCTATCCCGAATCCTATCATGAGGTTGGGGATGACGTCCTTCTCCTCCTCGGTCTCGCGTATGATCTTGATGGCCTTGTCGATGTCCAGCAGGATCTTCTCCAGACCTTCCAGCAGGTGGAGCCTGGCCAGCTTTCCGTTCAGCTCATACTGTGTTCTTCTGGCGATGCATTTGCGGCGGAAAGCGATCCACTCAAGCAGGATCTCTCTGGCGCCGAGCAGCTTCGGCACGCCGTTTATCAGCAGGGTGAAGTTGCAGGAGAACGTGTCCTCCAGAGGAGTGAGCTTGAAGAGCTTCCTCATGAAGGGATCCGGATCGACTCCCCTTTTCAGATCGATGGCTATCTTGAGACCGTTCTTGTCCGTCTCGTCGCGGATATCCGCTATCTCCTTGACCTTTCCGCTCTTCACAAGCTCGATGACCTTGTCCATAATGGCTTCCACGGATGTGGAGGGCGGGATCTCGGTCACCTCTATGCAGCGGCTGTCCTTGAAGTATTCGTATTTCGATCTGATCCTGAAACTGCCGCGGCCGTTCTCATATACCTCCCTCAGCACGTCGGGATCCCTCAGAAGAATGCCGCCGCCCGGGAAATCGGGTGCCTTCAGAGTCAGCGATATATCATGTTTCGGATCCTTCAGAAGCGCGACCGTAGTCTCGCAAACTTCCGCCAGGTTGAACGGGCAGATGGAGCTGGCCATACCAACGGCGATGCCGAGGTTCGAGTTGACCAGCACCGACGGGAATGACGCGGGCAGCAGCGTAGGCTCCTGCATCGTGTTGTCATAGTTGGGGACGAAGTCGACGGTATCCTTGTTGATATCCCTGAAAAGCTCTTCCGCGATCTTGGCGAGCTTTACTTCCGTGTATCGGGAAGCAGCGTATGCCATGTCGCGGCTGTATGCCTTGCCGAAGTTACCCTTGCTGTCCACATACGGATGCAGCAGGGTCTCGTTGCCGCGGGCCATCCTGACCATGGTCTCATAGATGGCCTGGTCGCCGTGGGGATTGAGCTTCATCGTCTGTCCGACAACGTTCGCGGACTTTGTCCTCTGACCTGTCAGAAGACCCATCTGGTACATGGTATACAGGAGCTTGCGGTGGGACGGCTTGAATCCGTCTATCTCCGGGATCGCCCTGGAGATGATGACGCTCATGGTATACGGCATGTAGTTTTTGCGCAGGGTCTCGGCGACGTCGTCCTCCCTGGTGATGCCGGCGCCGGCTATGTATACGCTATCCTCTTCCGGCGCCGCGGAAGGTCTTGTCTCTGGTTCTTTTTTCTTTCTTGGCATCGTATCCCTCAGCTTACGTCAAGTTCTTCCATGTATTCGTTTCCGTGGAGCGCTATGTATTCCTTCCTGCCTGTCAGGTTGTCTCCCAGCAGGATATCGAACATCGACGCGGTCTCCTCCGCGTCCGCGGGGGTGACCTTTATGAGCCTTCTGGTGGCGGGGTTCATGGTGGTGAGCCACATCATGTCGGGCTCGTTCTCGCCGAGTCCCTTCGAGCGCTGCAGCGTATACTTCTCGGACCCTATCTTCTCCAGGATCTCGGCGCGCTCGGACTCGTCGTACGCAAAGTAGGTCATGCTCCTGGTCGTTATCTCGTACAGCGGAGATTCCGCTATATAGACATATCCGAGATCGATCAGGGACGGCATCAGCCTGTAGATCATGGTCAGGATCAGCGTCCTGATCTGGAATCCGTCCACGTCCGCATCGGTGCAGATGATGACCTTGTTCCATCTGAGATTGTCTATGTCGAATGTGGAAAGATCCTTGTTGGCCTTTGTGCTGACTTCCACTCCGCACCCCATGACCTTGACCAGATCCGTGATTATCTCATTCTTGAATATCTTGTCGTATTCCGCCTTGAGGCAGTTGAGTATCTTTCCCCTGACGGGCATGATCGCCTGGAACTGCGCGTCTCTTCCCTGCTTGCAGGCACCGAGAGCGGAATCTCCCTCGACGATGAACAGCTCTCTCTCAGCTACGTCCTTGCTGCGACAGTCCACGAACTTCGTGATCCGGCTGGTGAAATCCGAGGAGGCCTGCATGGTGCTCTTGATGTGCAGCCTAGTCTTCTCCGCGTTCTCGCGGCTGCGCTTGTTGATGAGCACCTGGTTCGCTATCGCGTCGGACTCCATCTTGTTCTCTATGAAGTAGACTTCGAGATTTCTCTTGAGGAAATCCACCATCGCCTGGTATATGAACTTGTTGGTTATCGCCTTCTTGGTCTGGTTCTCATAGCTGGTGACGTTGGAGAAGCTGTTCGAGATGATGATCAGGCAGTCCTGTATGTCCTGGAAGGTGATCTTGGTCTCGTTCTTGCGGTACAGCTTCCTGTCCCTGATTATGGCGTCGATCTGATTGACGAAAGCGGTCTTGATGGCTCTCTCAGGCGATCCGCCGTGTTCCAGATAGCTGGAGTTGTGATAGTATTCCATGACCTGTGTCTTGTTGGAGAACGCCAGCGCAAAGGACATTCTGACGTTGTAGTCCGGGAGGTCCTCCCTGTCGCGTCCTCTGGCCTCTCCCGACCAGGTCTGTATGCCGGTCATCGCGTCGCTTCCGGCAAGTTCGCTCACATAGTCGGCGATGCCGTTTGCGTAGTAGAAGGTCTTGGTCTCAAAGGAGCCGTTGTCGGCCTGGTTGCGGAACACGAAAGACACACCCGCGTTCACTATGGCCTGGCGCTTCAGGAGGTCCTCATACACTTCTACAGGCACGTCGATCTCGGTGAACACCTTGAGGTCGGGTCTCCAGCAGATCCTGGTGCCGTGTCTGTTCTTCTTGACGGACTCTTCCTTGATCATCTTGCCGACGGGATTGCCGCGCTTGAAGTGAAGCTCATATCTGAATCCGTCTCTGAAGACTTCAACGTCCATGTACTCCGACGCGTACTGAGTCGCGCACAGGCCGAGTCCGTTGAGTCCCAGAGAGAACTCGTAGTTCGCGCCTTTGTCGTTGTCGTATTTGCCTCCGGCGTACAGCTCGCAGAACAGAAGTTTCCAGTTGTACTCCTTCTCGTTCTCGTTGTAGTCCACAGGGATGCCCCTGCCGTAGTCCTCGACCTCTACAGAGCAGTCGTTGTATCTGGTCACGATGATCTTGTCGCCGTGGCCTTCCCTGGCTTCGTCTATAGAGTTGCTGATTATCTCGAAGATGCTCTGCTCGCAGCCGTCCAGGCCGTCGGAACCGAATATGACGGCAGGGCGTTTCCTGACGCGGTCTGCGCCTTTGAGCGACTTGATGCTGGTGTTACCGTACTCTTTGGTCTTAGTAGCCATCGTCTCTCCGTACTAAAAGCAATAATTATCCATTATCGATATAATTATAGCATTTCAATACCACAAAAGGAAGTGTCCCGGCTGCCCAAAAGGGCCGCCGGGACACAATATATTGTGTTTTCGTATTACGCTTCCGTTCCTTCCGAAGCGCTGTTTTCCTCGGGCTGCACGGTCTCCGCTGAGGTCTCTGCCGGAGCGGCCTCCGCCTCTTCTCCCTTCATTATCCGCTGGAACTCATCGCCTTCTATCTTCTCCACGGTCATCAGTCTTTCCGCGACTTCGTGGAGCTTGTCCATATGCTCGTCGAGTATCGTAGAGCATCTGTCGTAGCACTCTTCCACGATATTGCGGATCTCCACGTCGATGTCTGTGGCTATCTGTTCGGAGTAGTTGCGCGACTGCGTGAAGTCTCTGCCAAGGAACACCTCGCTCTGGCTTCCGTAGACCACCGGGCCGAGCTTGTCGGAGAATCCGTATCTGGTGACCATGCTCCTGGCGATGGCGGTCGCCCTCTCCAGGTCGTTCGACGCTCCTGTCGAGATATCATCCAGCACCTTCTGCTCAGCTACGCGTCCGCCCAGCAGCGTCACTATGTTGCCGAGCATCTCGTTCTTCGTCTGGTAGTTGATGTCCTCATCGGGGACGCTGAGAGTATATCCTCCCGCGGCGCCCCTGGGGATGATGGATATCTGGTGTACCGGAGTATCCGGAGTCGCATAATACGTCGCGATCGCATGTCCGGCCTCATGGAAGGCTGTGAGCCTGCGCTCTTTCTCATGTACTACCCTGGAGCGTTTCTCCGGTCCCACTATGACCTTTATGCTGGCTTCCTCGATCTCTTCCT
>JAFYZG010000201.1 GCA_017548825.1 Oscillospiraceae bacterium | reverse complement strand
CCTTGGGATCGAAGCTTACGGTGAACAGCTTGATGTAGTTCGCGTAAAGCGTGATGTCTTCACAGGTGAGCAAGGCACCTTCTCCGATCGGAGTCTCGTTCTTATCCTTCCAGCAGACGAAGTCGTAGCCGTACTTGGCCGGACTGGGCAGAGCAGGCAGAGCGTCTCCCTTGTAAACGGTTATCGGGCTGCAGGCTGAGCCGCCGTTGGGATCGAATGTGACCGTGAATGTCGGAATCTCCTCATAATAGGCGTACAAAGTGATGTTCTCGCAGAAGAGCAGAGCGCCCTCTGAGATCGGAGTCTCATTCTTGTCTTTCCAGCAGATGAACCTGTAGCCTGTCTTTGAAGGCACGGGAAGCGCGGGAAGCGGATCGCCGTCTTTGACGACGATGGGACTGCACCCGGAACCTCCGTTGGATTCAAAGGACACTGAGAAGGAAGTCATCTTCTCATATTCCGCCTTAAGCTGAACGACGCCCTGAGTCAGCTTTGCGCCGTCCAGGATTGGCGTGCCGTTATTATCCTTCCAGCAGAGGAATATATATCCGCGTTTATAAGGTACGGGAAGACCGGTTATCTCGGTTCCCTCCCTCACGATCATTTCCCTGAATTCTCCGCCGCCGTCGGAATCAAATAACAGAGTGACGGCGCCGTAATACCATGCATAGAGTGTATCGATCTCCGGAGGCAGCACGGTTCCCTCTTCCACGGTGTTCTTGTCGGCGTCTGTCCAGCGTGAAAAGATACAGTTGGCTTTTCTCGGCTTCGGCAGTTCAGGCAGCGGATCCCCGTGTTTTAAGTAGATGCCTTCCAGAACTTCGCCGCCTCTGGTGTCCAGGTTGATGGTGCGGCCGTCTTTGTATACGGCCTTCAGCGCTACATCGTCTTTCACGATCTGGACGTTGTTCGTGTAATCCAGTCCTTTGGTATCCTTCCAGCAGAGGAACTCGTATCCCGTTTTCTGAGGTACCGGAAGATCGGTGAGCTTATCCCCTTCCGTGACGGTCATCGTGCCGATCTCATTGCCGCCGTCAGAATCGAAGGTGACGTAGAAGGTCAGCGGTCCGGAGACGCTCATCTCTCTCACATGGGCCCAGTCATTGTCGTCGAAGGCATATTTCTCGAAGATGATGACCTTGCCGTCTTTTGCGAGGTTGCTGAGTTTTATGAAATTGTTCTCTATGTCGCTCGTGTCTACGCTTACGGCTTTGTTCTCGACCTTGAATTTCCAGTCGTTCTTATCTGCTTTCTCAAGCTCGGTCATCGTCCCGCCGTACTTGGTCATGTCCCTGACGGAACCGTAGAACATATTGCCGTCATCTTCCGATCTTTTGAAGATCGCGTAGTAAAGGAAACCGCCGTCATATCCGACCCATTTGCCTTCCAGGTCATCCAGCAGTTTCTCCTTTTTGTCAGCACCGCAGGAAGAAAGCGACGCCAGACCGAGAATGATAAGGATCAGTGCAAGAACTCTTTTCATGTTTCAGACCTCTTAATGCCGATCACCTGCCCGGCAGGAACCGGACAGGTGTATCGGTTAGATCGGTTTGATTATTTCACCATGCTCCAGGCGACTGCGCGCACTCTGAGATGATGATACTCCTCCATGTTGGGCACTGCCTGATGCATGTAGGTGATGGAGAAGTTCTCCTCCGGTGAGATCTCGGTGTAAGTTCCGAGAGCTCCGGTCCATCCGTATGCTCCGGGCGTGCCGTTGCTGTGCGCGATGGCCCTTCCCATGAGGGTCCTGACGCCGAGGCCGTAGCCGTAGCCGTCGAGGTAGAAGTTGCGGAACTCTTTGAGCTGTGTATCGGTGAGCATGTTGTCTCTCATCAGATCCTGAGTCTGGCGGCTGATGAGCTGTTCGCCGTTGGGCATGATGCCTCTGTTGGCGAGGGTCGATACGAACTTGGAGTAGTCCGGCACTGTGGAGATGATTCCTGCGCCGCCCGCTTCATATACAGCGTCGGGCTGGATGTTCTCTTCCATCATGGCTTCTGCTCTGGTGAGCGTGCCGTCCTCGTTGCGGTGATACGGCACCACCAGGTGGTTGGCCATGTCGCCCCTGAGCCTGTAAGCAGTACTCTTCATATCGAGAGGATCGAAGATGTTCTCCTGCAGATACTCGCTCACCTTCTTGCCGGAGCAGACTTCGATGAGTCCGGCCACCAGCTCGTGACCGAAGCCGTACAGCCAGTGGCTGCCGGGCTCGAATGCCACGGGAACCGCGCTCATTGCTTCGATGTCCTGTCTGAGGGTGTAGTATTTGCCGTATTTGTCTCTCAGGCCTTTTCTTACCTCGGCCATGACCCTGTGGGTCTCGTCATTGCCGCCGTAGCCGATGCCCATCGCCATGTTGAACACATGCTTTACGAGGATGGGATTCTCGAGGGGCTTGATGACGAAGTTGCCGTTGGGCTGATAGACGACCTTGTTGATGTTTTTCCACTCCGGGAAATACTCGTAGATCGGGTCATTGAGGAGGAACTTGCCTTCCTCGAACAGCTTCATTGCTGCTGTGCAGATGATGACCTTGGTCATGGAATACTGACGGTAGATGGTGTCCGCATCTATAGGCTTCTTTGCTTCGACGTCCTCATATCCGAAGTAGTTCTCATAGATCCTTTCACCGTCCTTTGTGACGATGCAGCCGCATCCGGCAGGTCCGGTCTCGACGAATCTGCTCAGGAGGGCATCCATTTCTTTCTTTCCGGCCATAGTTGTCTCCTTGTGTTTAAGAAATTGATATTTCGACTAATATCATTGTAATTCCCTTTTACCTCATTTTGAACACTCCCGTGAAGCGGAGGATCATTTTTGTGCAATATCTCTCAAGCGATTGTTCAGTTTGATATATTTCTCATCCGGCGTACTTAACGGCATGATGAAACGATATAATATCAGCATGGATGTTAACTGCATCAACATATATTTCAAGGAGGATCAAAATGCTCAGAGTAGTAACCGTTGAGAACGGTGTAGTCGAAGGCATCCCCGCAGCGGATCCCCGCGTAACCGCGTTCAAGGGCATCCCCTATGCTGCTCCTGCCGTCGGCGAGAACAGATGGCGCGCTCCCCAGCCTGCTCAGAACTGGACTGGCGTGCTCAAGGCCTATAAATTCGGCCCCATCTCAATGCAGCGCGTTCCCGGACTCGATCCGGAGAACATCTATACCAATGAGTGGAACGTGGATCCCGAGATCCCCATGTCGGAGGATTCCCTGACGCTGAACGTCTGGACCCCCGCCAAGAAGATGGACGAGAAGCTTCCCGTGTTCGTATGGTATTTCGGCGGCGGCCTCAGAGAAGGCAACCCTGCTGAGATGGAGTTCAACGGCGAGAGGCTCGCAAGACGCGGCATAGTCGTGGTCACAGTCAACTACAGACTCAACGCGTTCGGCTTCTTCTGCCATCCCGAGATCACTGCTGAAAGCCCCGAGTTCCCCGGAAACTTCGGATATCTCGACCAGAGATTCGCGACGATGTGGGTAAAGAGAAACATCGACGCGTTCGGCGGTGACCCCAATAACATCACCATAGGCGGCCAGTCCGCAGGCGGCGGCAGCGTCATGGCGCAGGTCGCATCTCCCCTCAACAAGGGACTTTTCCAGAAGGCCATAGTGGACAGCGGCATGGAGCAGGTGCCCTATCCTCCCGGAATGTTCGGTTCCGCCCTCACTCTTGAGGAAGCCGAGCAGAACGGCATCAAGTTCTTCGAGGAACTCGGCGTGACGACACTGGCGGAAGCCAGAGCTCTTCCCGCGGAGTTCGTCAGAGACAAGATGGCTGAGTCCAAGGTGAGGTTCGGCGTGGTAGTCGACAACAACTTCTATGTCGGTTCCACCAACGACAGGTATTTCCGCGAGGAGTGCGACATACTTCCGATGATGTTCGGCCACACCTCGGACGAATTCCCGGCAGCCCCCAGAGTCAACTCCATCGATGAGCTCCGCGAGTACGCGGTAAAGACATTCGGAGAGGAAGACGCCAAGGAGTATATGAGCATCGTAACCTCCAAGACCGGCTCCCTCAGAGAGACTCTGCACAACGCTGCGGTACAGCACCTGGAGTTCTCTTGCAGGCTCGTCAGCAAGATGAAAGCTGCCAAGGGAAACAAAGTGCCGTACTGGTACTATGTCTTTGACCCCGAGATCCCCGGCTGGGACGATCCCGGAACCTTCCATTCCAGCGACCTGTGGTTCTTCTTTGAGAGCCTCGCGAATTGCTGGAGGCCCTTCGAGGGCAAGCACTATGACCTGGCAAGGATCATGTGCAGCTGCTGGGCTAACTTCGTGAAGAACGGAGACCCGAACGGACTCGACGCAAACGGCAAGCCCATCCCGAAGTGGGATCCCTATACCGAGGAGAACCCGGTCAGGATGATCTTCGGAGACACGGCATACACCGAGAACGCCGGTCCGAGACCCGTTGTGGACTTCCTGCTCCGCAACAAGATGAAGAACTATCAGTTCTGATCACTATCGTCTCAATAAGACGCGGAAAGCCCCTGTCCTTTAACGGACAGGGGCTTTATCTATCTTACGCGCTGGAACGCCATCCGTGGCGTCGTATCCGGTTCATATATGGTTCCGCAGTATCTGAAGCCGTATTTGTAGAGCTGGTGCTGCATGACGCGGTTCTCTCTGTGGGTATCTATCCTTATGTTTCCGCTGAGCTTCTCGCAGTACTCTAGGCATGCGTTGAGTATCCCGCCTTTGCCCGATGAGGCGATCCTGTGGATAGTGATGTACGGATCGTCATTCAGCCATTCGCCGTCGTATATCCTCGCGTATGTCGGATCGGGCTCGTCGAACACCGCGAAGCAGCCCTCCACGACGCCGTCTATCTCGATCACCCTTCCGGT
>JAFYZG010000024.1 GCA_017548825.1 Oscillospiraceae bacterium | reverse complement strand
GAGTGTTTGGATCAAGACCCCATTCTGTCATAGTATTCAGAACTAATGAAAACAGCAGCGCAACAAATCCGATATAGAAATATTTGTTCCGTATACCTTTGTTGATCTCTGCATTAATTGACATTAGCCGGGCATTCAAACGAGAAAACTCAGAAATCATGGATTCACCCCTGTTTGTCTGCTATTGATTATTGTCTAATTATTCAGGGAGCAAATCTGCCGGTAACGCTTGTACTGCCGATGTTTGAGGAAGGAGCACTGCCCCACAACCTGTAGGATGTGCCAGAAACACCCATGCCTGTGTCGTAGTAGATGTTGAAACTGTCATTGGTGCTGCGTACATATAGCGCTGAACAGGAAGCATCATCACTGTTTCGCCTGATGCGAAATGCACAGTTGTGATCAGCCGAAATACCGGTCAGTCTAGAGATCCATGCAGCGGTATAGTCTTCTTTGGTTACAGCCGCTGATTTTTTTGATGCCCCTCCCGGAGACATAAGGTCGAACACAAAGAATACATATGGAGCACTTCTCGATTTTTGTTCTCCAGCAGCCTGGTTTTCTGCGAAAACAACTGACGACATGGAAACACATATAAACAATATAAGAATAAGACCTAAGGTTTTTTTCATAATGCTCTCCTTCTTGATTTATTTGCCTGTTTTTAGTTCTATTGTAGGCATGGAGTTTTTCTCTTCAAGACAATACGGACGAACTGCATGAAATAGAGGACGAACTGCATTATTGCATATAAGGAATCTTTAATTGTCTGATCTCCCTAAATTCCTGTGTAATTTACCCATTGCTAAAATGATAAAAAGGAGACATTTCTTATAGCAGGGTCAAAAGCAGCTAACCTCAGGTATTTGTGAAACTATCTTGACGCTACTTGAATTATCCGAAATACCATAACCGGATCCTGCATTCATTCTCATGATATGAACATATCCCGAGCCACGGCTCGGGATATGTACGAAGCTATTCAATTGTCATTACTACTTGGGTTACCTCAACATTTGACAAAGAACCAATAGTGTCGAGGTTTAACGTTATCCCTCTATGGAATCGGCTTTCTTAAGGAAGATGAATCCAAGTGCGAAGAAGAACACCATCGCTCCGACAGCAAGCTGGATGCTTCCTGTGGTATCCTTCACGATGCCGATGACCAGAGATCCGAGGCACGCGGCGCCCTTTGAGAAGATATCGTAGAGTCCGAAGTACTCTCCTGAATTCTCAGCGGGAATGATCCTGCTGAAATAGCTTCTGGACAGAGCCTGGATGGAACCCTGGAACATGCCCACTCCGAAAGCCATGATGCCGAACTGCCATAGCGACTTGAGGAACATCGCATAGACGCATACCGCAAAGTATCCCGCGATGCAGACATAGATGAGGTTGACGGTCTTGTGCTTCTTGGACAGCACCGAGAACACCAGAGAGAACGCGAACGCGACCACCTGCGTTGCCAGCAGGAAGACGACCTGTCCTACTGTGTTCAGTTCCAGGTCGGTGCCGATGTTGATGCAGTTGTCAATGATGGTGTTGACTCCGTCGATATAGAAGAAGAACGCGATCAGGAAGAAGAATATCTTCTTCTCATCTTTTACGATCCTGACGAGAGTCTTTCCAAGTCTGGAGAACGCTTCCTTCACAGCGCCCTTGCTGCTCTCTACGTAGTACTTCTGCTCGTAGTTCTTAAGCAGAGGAAGGGTCACCAGGCACCACCAGATGGCGGTCGTCACAAGGCCTACCAGCCTCGCGGTATCGCGGCTTACCGTGAATCCCCCGAGCATTCCTTCGCCGGCCATATAGAAAACGAGAGCTACCGTAAAGGGGATGCAGGAACCGATATATCCCCAGGCGAACCCGTAGGATGACACCCTGTCCGCTCTCTCCGGCGTCGTGACGTCGGTGAGCATCGAGTCATAGAACGTCAGTGAGCAGGAATAAGCCACTTTTGCAACTATGTAGACGATGAGGAATACCGCCCAGTTCTTTACGAGGCCGAGCCAGATGCAGCCTATAAGGCCGATGGCAAGCGCCGTTGTAAAGATGGGTTTCTTGAACCCCTTGTTGTCGGTGATTGCACCGCACGCGGGTCCGATGATCGCCACGATCACCGTGACGATGGCAGTGACATACGCGAAATTGGCTGTGGCGTGGTCATATACCTCCGCGCCGCCGAGCCTTGCAAGGTCCTTGAACCAGATCGGGATCAGCGAGCACGCTATCATCGTAAACGCCGAGTTTCCCACGTCGTACAGGACCCACGACCTTTCAAGGCGGTCGAGCCTGTCAGTGTTCTTCGCCAAAATATGACTCCTTCCGATCAATGATTAGTTTATTTTTCCCGCTCTGCAGCCGCATGGGCGGATCTTCTTCTTACAGTCCGAGGAAATGCCTTACAGCATATCCGGCTATGAGATATCCTGCTACCGGCGGGACGAAGGATATGCTGGAGGGAGTTCTGTCCCCGGTCCTCACCGGCGGATCTTCCGCATAAAGGACATCCAGGGACTCTATGCCTCTTGCCCTCAGTTCCCTTCTCATGATCCTTGACAGCGGATCACCGCATCCGGCGGTATCGGAGATGTCTCCTATCCTGAAACTGCCCGCATCCGTGCGGTTCCCGGTGCCCATGGAAGAAACGACATGCACTCCGCTGTCCCTGCACCACTCGATGATGATAAGTTTGGCGGTGACCCGGTCCACTGCGTCTATCACGCAGTCCGGTCTGAATGAGGCCAGCAGTCCGACGGTATCCTGATCCAGCCAGTCGCACACAGCCGTTACATTGCAGTCCGGATTGATCGCGCGGGTCCTTTTCTCCGCCTGCTCCGCCTTCGGGAGGCCTATGGATTCCCTGGTGCAGAGTATCTGTCTGTTCAGGTTGGTCTCGTCGAAAACGTCCCCGTCCATGAGGAACAGACTGCCGATCCCGCACCTGACCAGCGCTTCCGCGGCGCTTCCTCCGACTCCTCCGAGCCCTATGACTGCAAACCTTGCTTCGGCAAGTCTGGCGCTTGCTTCAGCGCCTATCAGTCTGTCCTGCCGGTCGAGCCACAAAATCTTGATCCTCCGTTTATATCAAAAACCCCGCTAAGCCGTCTGCATCCCGTTAGAACCCCGCCGGTATAGACGGTGGGTAAATCCCCCGGGCTGTTTCAGGCTATTCATTCAAGATGACTCTGGAATCCGCAGCCGCGCGTAGGAATCCCTTTATTGTTCTTTGACGGAAATAATGGGATGCAACAAATCGAACAAAGCAGGATTTTAGCCGTTATTCGTCCTCATCCGTATCGAAATCGTAAAGGTCGGAAAGTCTGCTCATGAAGATCTCGGATACCTTATCGAATTCCTCATCGTCATCTATGGTAGCGAGTATCTCTTCTCCGTCCTCGACTATGGTCTTCAGGATGATCAGCGATCCGTCGGAATTCAGATAGGCGACCGGATCGTCGGGCGTGGTCTCAAGAGCCACATAACTTCCCTCTTCCAGATCCAGACTGTCTATTACCTTGAACTCGATCTCTTCGCCGTTCTCGTCAGTCAGAGATATGTAATTGTCACCGAAACCGGCTTCGTCTGTCCCTCCGGACGGGACCCTGTTCTCATCCATAGAAGTCATTACCTCCGGCACTGATGTGCTTATCTTTCCTGCCAAAATTATAATTCCTCAGAGCTCGCGGCGTCAACAAACGAGGTTCCGTCCAACTTGCCGTATATCCTGAGCGGTATTATAATTTACATTAAGTTGGAGGTTGAAAAGATGAGCAAAAGATTACTGTCACTGATACTTATCGTCATCCTTTCCCTTTCCCTCGTATCCTGCGGCGGCAAGAAAGGCGGCAAAGGCGAGACCGTCACCAGCAGCGTCCGCCAGCTGTGTTCACCCAGGGAGGGCGACACCGTCGTCACCATAGTGACCAGCAAAGGTACCATCAAGGCCGTGATCTACAGCGACCTCGTTCCCAACACCGCCCAGAACTTCATCGATCTGGCGGAGAGCGGCTACTACGACGGAATGATCATCCACAAGACGATCGAGAACTTCGTGGTGCAGCTCGGCGACAAGACACTCAAGGGAGACGGAGGAGACAGTTTCTCCGGCAGAGGCGTCGCCCCCGAATACACCGATGATCTTCACGGATTCACCGGTTCTCTCGGAATGGTCGTCTACGGGGACGGACTACAGTACAGCCAGTTCTTCATCACCGCCGGCGACACGGTCTCGGATGCCTACTTCGACGCGATGAGAGACGCCGAGTATCCCTCCGACGTCATCGACGCCTTCTCCAAGCTCGGAGGACAGCCCCAGTTCGACTACGTGTACACGATCTTCGGACAGGTCTACGAGGGACTGGACATCGTCAAGGAGATAGCCTCACAGAAGACGGACAAATACAACAGACCCAAAAAGGACATAACGGTCAAATCGGTAAGCATATCCGCATATTCGGAAGACTGACCGGTTTGCTAATACAGCAGACAGCCGCAGGACGGCGTATCCATCGAACAGATACAGCGCCCTGCGGTTTTTAATAACATAAAAGGAGAATACAATGAAAGATTTCACCAGACTCGACAACCTCATCAACGGTTTCGTTGAGAAAGGCAGCGTTCCCGGATGCTCCGTCGCGATCATGCAGAACGACGAGCTGCTCTATCACAAAGAGGCCGGTTTCATGGATCTGGAGGCCCGCACTCCAGTCACTCCCGATTCCATGTTCGCCCAGGCGTCCATGACGAAGCTGTTTGCGTACGTCATAATGGCCATGCTCTATGAGGAAGGCAAGTTCCTCTTCTCCGATCCCCTGTACGACTATCTGCCCGAGTGGAAAGACACAAAGAAATATGTTTCACTCTCCAACGGACAGATCGTTGCCCAGCCTCTGGATCATCCCATCACGATCCGAAATGCCGTCGCGATGATGTGCGGTCTTCCATACTGCATGGTGCCCGCGGTCGATCCCGTGGATCCCACTCTCGCCGCCATGAGCAGGGAGATCGCCAAGATCCAGGAAGGCGGCATCCATACCGCTCTCAGAGACGAAGTCAGAGCGATCGCGAACGCACCGGTAATGTTTGAGCCGGGTTCCCACTGGCAGTACGGATTCGGAAGCGAGATAACCGGCGCTCTCATAGAGGTCATGACCGGCAAACCCCTTAAGCATGTGTTCAGCGAGCGCATCATCGAGCCCCTCGGTCTCAAGCACACTGACACCTACATCACCGACGCCAACCGCGAATTCGCAGTGACCACATACAGCAAGAAAGAAAACGGCGATTTCTCTCCCGTTCCCGGATATCTCTGGAGCGATCCGGAGGAGTATCCCCTGCTCTACCGTCCCAGCCTCTATTCCAGCTCCGAAGACTTCGCGGTCTTCATGCAGATGCTGGCGAACGGCGGCACATACAAGGGCGAAAAGTACCTCGGAGAAGGCACTGTCGCCATGCTGCACGCGGATCAGCAGGACGAGGTCTCTATCATAGATTTCGAGAGGGACGCTTACCCGTACAACCTCGGCTATGGATATGGTCTCGGATTCAGAACGCTCAGGACTCAGAAGTACGGTCACAACGGCCACCTCGGATCCTTCGGATGGACCGGCGGATTCGGCACCTGGGCAGAGGCGGATCCGGTCGCGAAGTGCTCCGTCGTATACATGCACAACATGCTTCCCAACCAGGAAGTCTATCATCACCACAGAGTGCGCGCCGTCGCCTACGGTTGCCTGTTCTGATCTTTTATGCATACAAGAAGCCTGCAGCGCACGCTGCAGGCTTCTGTTTTTGTTTGTTCACTTGTGGTATCTCATGCCGGAGACTATGCTCTCGGCGCGGTAGAGCTGTTCCGCCAGAATCATCCTCGCCATCTGATGCGGGAACGTCATCCTGCTCATGGACATTCTGACCTGGCACTCTTTCTTTACCTCCTCTGAGAGTCCCGCGGACCCTCCGATCACGAACACTATCCTGGATGTCTCCTGCCTGGTCTTTTCCAGCAGCTGTGCCAGTTCCTCGGAACTGTACTGCTTTCCTTCCACGCACATAGCCACCCTGACGGATCTGCCGTCCTCTCTGAGATGTCTCAGAAGGACCTCACCTTCTCTTTTCACAGCTTCCGCTCTGGCGCTGTCGGTGTCATCGGTGATCCTGTACTCGGAGATCTCGGTGACCGTGACCTTATCGAACGCGGAGAGCCTCTTTCTGTACTCCTCGAACCCGTCCGAGAACCATTTCTGTGACATCCTGCCGACGCACAGTATCTCTATATTAAGCATCAGTCCAGCTCCAGTATCTCACTGATCTCGCTGCGCGGCGCAGCTATGATCCTGTATCCGTTCTCCGCCATTCCCATATCTTCTGCCGCGGAGATACAGGATACCAGCGCGAGCTGCGGAGTATTGTTCTTGTCTGAGAGGTGCATAAGGACTATCTGCCCCACGTTCTCCTCAGTCACGAGCCTTGCGACCTCCCTGGCGCAGTCCGCATTTGAGAGGTGTCCCTGCGGAGATCTTATCCTCGCCTTGAGTGACGGGGCATAGACTCCATTGGTGAGCATCAGGTCGTCGTAATTGGACTCCAGCGCGACGATCCCGCACCCGTGCATCTTATCTCTTATGCAGTCGTCGATCCTGCCCACGTCGGTGACGACCGCGACCGCTTTGTCTCCTCTTTCCAGCCTGAAACCGGTGCATGTCCTGCTGTCATGGCTGGTCGGGAACGGATCCACGTTAAACCCGCCCGCAGCGAAGCTGCCGCCGTGAGTGAATTCCCTGAACCTCTGGAAAGGCTGTATCATGCCGTTGTCCAAAAGGTATCTCCTGGTGCTTGCTGTGCCGCATAGTTCTATATCATAGTGGCTGCAGAACACCTTAAGTCCGGCGACATGATCCACATGCTCATGTGTTATGAGCACGGATGAGACATCGGACACGGAGAAACCGAGCGAATTCAATGCCGCTATCGTTCTCCTGCAGCTGATGCCCATGTCGATCAGGACAAGCCCTTCGTCGTTCCATACAGCGGTGCAGTTCCCGGAACTGCCGCTGGCCAGAGTGGCAAATCGAATCATCTGAACCTCTAAAAGAAAAAGCTCCTTGACGGAGCTTGATTTGTTTTATACTTCGGAAGCTGAGGCGGCAAGTACCTCATCCGGGACCGTGACGCGCCTGATGTCAGCTCCGAGCCTGCCGAGTTTTCCAACGAAATCTTCGTAGCCTCTGTCGATATATTCGACACCGTACACCTCGGTCGTTCCCTCTGCGCACAGTCCCGCAATGACCATCGCTGCTCCTGCTCTCAGGTCTGTGGACATGACTGTTGCCGCATGCAATTTCTCAACGCCGTTTATCGTTGCGACCTTTCCGTCGACCGAGAAGGAAGCTCCCATCTTTCCAAGTTCATCGGCATACCTGAACCTGTTGCTCCAGATGCCTTCCGTTATGACGGATGTGCCCTCAGCCATGCTGAGGAGCACGGAGAACTGAGGCACCATATCCGTCGGGAACCCGGGGTGAGGCATCGTCCTCACGTTCGTGGCGCAGAGGACTCCTTTCCTGCAGACGGTAAGTGATTCCTCATCCACGCTGATCT
>JAFYZG010000200.1 GCA_017548825.1 Oscillospiraceae bacterium | reverse complement strand
CAGAAGGTCCTGACCAGGTCGTTGTATCCCTGTGTCCTGTATACTATCTTGCTCTCGTAGAGCTCGTCGGTTATGTGAGCGAAGACTGAAGCCGGCAGTTCAACTCTGACTCCTATATCCACTCTGTTGCTCTTCGTGGGGATATCCAGTTCGCTGCAGACGGTCTCCATCCACTTGCTCCCGGATCTTCCCGCAGAGATGACGCAGTATCTGCAGTCGAAGTTCTCCTTTTCGGTCACCACCCTGTATCCGTCATCCAGTTTCTCCACTGTAAGAGCGGGCGTCAGGAACCTGAAATCGACCTTATCCTTAAGCTCGCTGAAGAGGTTCTCCAGCACGACATAGTTGATATCGGTCCCAAGGTGCCTTACTGAGGCGTCCAGAAGATGAAGATCGTTCTCAAGACACTTTCTCTTGAAATCGGAACGGGCCGTAGTGTAGAGTTTTGTGCCCTCTCCGCCGTGGGACATGTTGATGCCGTCGACGTAGTTCATGAGGCTGAGAGCCTTCTCCTTGCCGATGTACTCATGAAGAGTGCCGCCGAAATCATTGGTTATGTTGTACTTGCCGTCGGAGAATGCTCCGGCGCCGCCGAAACCGTTCATTATGGAGCAGGGCCTGCAGCCTATGCAGGACTTGATGTTCACTCCGTCTATGGGGCATTTTCTCTGCTCCAGCGGCTTGCCGGCCTCCAGCACGCAGACCGAGAGCCCGGGGCGGAGCCTGTTCAGTTCATATGCGGTGTAGATCCCTCCGGGACCCGCGCCTACTATAACAACGTCATATCTCATCAGTGTATTTCCTCATTAAGATGCAATTGGGCAACAGGACTATCTTATCATACCTGTCAAACCGATTATTCAAAGAATATACTTAATTTTCGGGCGGCAATGTGATATATATACTGCAGAAATCCTCGGAGGTACTGTTGATGAAGAAGAATTCGTTGATGTTCTATCTCGGTCTTGCGATGACCGTAATAGGCGTGTTCCTTTTCTTTACGATCGTGCGTGTCGGAGATTTCTCCTTCACCCATATGGGCAGATACAACACGGGCCCCATGATCCTCATATTCTGGTGCGTGGTCCTGGCGCTCTTCGTGATCTACAGGTCTGTGATCTTCGAACTGCTGCTGGCTCTGTCCACCATAGCCCTGATAATCGTGATCGTCCTCAACGTCCACATCTACGTGGTGTCCACGTCCATGATCAAGTTCATCGCGATCCTGGCTCTGATCTTCGGAGGAGCGGGACTGATGATAAGAGAGAACGCCTGAACAATATATCCGCACATAATTATCCCCGGTCCTTTCGGACCGGGGCTCTCTTTTATTGTTCGGGAAGGTATGTTGTGTTGTATCCGGGATTGCTTTCCGGCCTCAGGCTGTTGGGATAGTGGATGTCGGTCTGGATATCCATGACTATCTTCTGCGCTGTCGTATAGATCTCTTCGGGATCGGTGACATCCAGGAAGCATCTTGAAGCGTTGTTCAGATCGAAGTATATGTCTCCCACTCCAAGCATCTTGTCGAAGAGGCTGTATCTGAGCGTCACGTTGGAAACGTCGGTATAGAATACGGAATCGACGTTGAGGTTGATGAATCCGGTGATGATTATGATCCTCTTGTCGGTGAGGACATACTCGGTGTTGTCCCAGCGCTTTCCGGACGTCGCGACGTTGTATACCCATGCCCAGACCGGGAAGAGATGGATCGCAAAGAATGCGATGACGAATACCACGAACATCCAGGAATCAAGCGCCTCGAAGGCTCCGGACTTGATCATCATGTAGATGAAGAAGAAGTCGAACAGGAACCAGAGCAGCGCCATCGGGAACATGAACGCGCACTTGTTGAATATGAACGCGAACCTCTTGGGCTTGCCGTGCCAGATGATGTTCTCCCCGTTCGTGAGAAGGTTCTCTATCTTTTTAACGGAAGCGCCATACTCATCCTGATATTTAGTCATTACAGTACCTCCCGGTGATTATCTGTCTCCATTGTATAACAATTCCGGCACTTCGTGAACAGCAATGAGGAAATTGCCCGTATCAGAGGCTGTATTCCAGCAGGCTCCCCGCTGTCTCGGGCTCGCCGAAACCGGCCATGTCCAGAAGCACATGGGCGTTGTAGTGGAACGCGGAGTGCTCCATGACCCTGAATGCCGCAGCCAGGATGTCCACGAGATCGCTCATGCCGTTGATGCGTTCCAGGTTGCCTGTGACCAGAACTCCGATGAAGCACAGCAGGGCGCAGAGGCTCTCATACTCCTCTGTCTCGTTCTCCCTGGTCTCGGAATACGGGAACTTCTCCACGAAGAAGTGGTTTACCATCACATTCTCCTGGATCATCTCTATATCAGGGAACATGGTCTTGAGGAGGGCTCTTCTCTTGTCGTATTCGGATTCGCTGATCCCTCTGAGCTTCCTCATGGCGTTGTCGCAGTATTCCTTGATGCTGCTTTCGTTATCGGAATAGTTCTCGCAGAAACTGAACATCACACCGAGACACTCGTCGAAGGATCTCTTCTCCGCGCGCTTTCCGCTGATAAGCTGCCCTACCGACTCAAAACTCTGCGCCAGGGACGAGTTCCTGTCCTGGATGATACCGATGCACTGCATCCTGAGAGACATCCTGTAGGGCGGTTCGTAGCCTGTGCCGACGGAGCCGATATCCCTGGAAACGAATCTGAGCGGATCTTTCCTGTTCACGAGCAGTTCGATGACCCGTTCGCAGCTGTTCGAGAGAGATGCCTCGCACAGATCTTTTCTTATCGTGCGGGGATAGAGCCTGCATACGTCAGGCAGAGAACTCTCCCCTTCCACCGCGTGAAGAAGGCACAGACCGTCCTCAGAGCGGAGCGGGCAGTTGCCCAGCCAGTCATGGTTGAGCACAGCGTATCTCTCGGGGGACGCACCTTTAGGTATATAGAAAGCCCTGGAGATCCTTCTGCGGACTTCCTCCGTGGACTGGATGCTCAGTATGTCAAAGTATTCTTTTTGAGAGATGGCCACGTCCCAGCCTTCGCAGCAGCTGCTGCGGCATTCCCCGCATTTGCAGCTGAACTGCTCATAGAAATCAGGGACGAGGAACTGTCTAAGATCGTATTCCATTGATTCAGTGAAGT
>JAFYZG010000199.1 GCA_017548825.1 Oscillospiraceae bacterium | reverse complement strand
CGCTCTGCTCCGCGCCATAGAGAGGCACGCAGCTTCCGCCGTGGAAGTAGAACAGCAGAGGGACCTTCTCGTCAGTTCCCCTCAGCTGGGGCGGGATGTACTCGTACCAGGTGTGCGGGAATCCGTTATTGACTCCGAGACTGGTGTCCTTGACGTGTCCGACGAATCCCTTCTCGGTGAAGTTAGTCCTCTTCTGGTAGCAGCCGTAGGTGTCGTTCTGCCATCTCCTGGTCTCGGAGAACAGCTCCTCCCAGGCTAGTCTTATCAGAGCGGTGTCAATGTGATCATTCGAGACCAGCAGCCTGACGTTAGGATTCTTTCCGTAGTATTTTACGGTGTTTTCGGTGACCTGCACCGCTTCCTGTGTACCGTTGCTCCACTTGAAGTAGTTGGCCGCGCGGTCGTTGCAGCTGACCCATGCAGCTGTCTCCACTCCCAGAGCATCCGCGGGGATCTCATAATCGGGAGTGAACGCACCTATCATCATCGCGGGAACGTTGAGAGGTCTCTTTGCTGCCATGGTCATCAGCAGACCGCTTGCCTGCGGCGACGCCGCTATGTAGAACACCATCCCGTTGAATCCGCTGACTCCGAGTTCGCTTCCCTTGAGTATTCCGAAGCATCTGATCAGGAAATCGATATCGCTCTCCCTTGCGGGATCGTCCGTCGTGTTCCATCCGTCCTCCGTAGGGTTCGGGAACAGCAGCAGGAAATTCCTGTCCTCTGCCAGGTCGTCCAGGCCGTACATCTTCATGACCTTGTACGCGGACTCTTCTGAGGCTTCGTTGCGGAGCACCATCACCACCTGGCACTGCTTGGGGTGAGGGCATCCGGACACCGGCACGTAGCCGTACATCGTGCGCTCGCTGCCTCTGGCGGCGTTCGCCTCGTTCTCCGCCTCGCGTCTGCCGGAGATGTCTCCGGAGACCTTCTGCAGGAACAGTGTTCCCGCGTGAGGAGCGTGCTGTGTGAGTTCATTCATTCTGTCCAGCATGTCTTTTCTCCTATTCTGTGATGGTGAGGCTGCCGTCGGTATTCCTTCTGAACCTCTTTATGAAATCCCAGGCATATTCCAGCTCTACCGGGTTGACTGCGTGGGGCATCCTCTTGATGAAGAGCTTCTCATAGTAGACGGGACTTCCCTCGTCGTCGCTGCGCCAGCTCTGCAGGAAGTAGCGCTCGTCCTCGTCCAGGTATCCGGCCTCGTCGGAGGCAAGTCCGGTGATGGTGGAAGGATCGAACAGCTGCTCCGGATGAGTGTTGTTGAACTCCATCCAGCGTCTTATGGAATCCATCCTGACGTCGGCGGTCTCTTCGTTCACCGGCCACAGGGCGATGGTGGCGTCCGCCAGTCCGGCGCTGTGGAACAGAGGCATGCGGTAGTCATATGCCGCTTTCTTCCCGTCGGATATCTCCTTCTGTCTGGATCTGTCCTCGTATTTCGAGAGGTCGGCGCCGGCCACGATGTTCATGACCTGAGCCGGGGTATTGAAGTATCCGAAGTCATATGCGTTGCAGGGAGCTCCCGCCGCGAAGACGTCCGGGAATGCTCCTGCCAGAGCCTGGGTCATCATGGAACCCATGCTGAATCCGCTGATGTAGATCCTGGACTCGTCTATCGGATGGACCTTCTTCATGTGATCGATAAGAGCCATCACATACTCGAAATCGCTGGGGGTCGCCGGGTCGTCCCAGAGGTTCCATGCCTTGAGCACGGAGGGATCGGGATATACCACGATGAAGTTCTCCCTGTCAGCGATGTCGTGCCAGTTGCACTGCTCGGCTCCGTAGAGAGCCACGCAGTTGACGCCGTGGAAATAAAACAGCAAGGGAACCTTTTCATCAGTGCCCCGCAGCTGCGGCGGGACATATTCGAACCAGGTGTGCGGATAACCGCCGTTGTCTCCCAGACTGCGGTCGTTGTAGTGAGCCTGGAATCCGCGGTCCGCGAAGTCGGTCCTGTGATGGTAGTTGCCGTATGTGTCATTCTGCCATCTCCTGGCCTTCGAGAACAGTCTGTCCCATGCATGGTACACGGTGATGGCGTCCACATTGAAATCATTGCTTATGAGCAGCACGTCCGGGTTCCTGCCGTACTCCGTGACTGATCCGGCCTGCTCTTCCCTGTTCTGAACGCCGTTCGCCTTCCTCAGATATTCGACGGCTGAGGCGTTATTGCATACATACGCTGCGGTCTCCACTCCGAGGGCATCCGCGGGGATGCTGTACCCATCCGGGAACTCCCCTATCATCATGGCGGAGACGTTGAGAGGTCTCAGAGCCGCCATGGTCATCATCATAGCGGATGCAGCCTTTCCGGCGGCGATGTAGAACACCATGCCGTTGAAGCCGCTGACCCTGACTTTGCCGGGCTTCATGGCCGCGAAACAGCGGTTGAGGTAATCAATATCGTTATCCCTTGCGGGGTCGTTGTCATAGTTCCATCCCTCATCCGTGGGATTAGGGAAGCAGAGGATGAAATGTTCCTCCTCGGCGAGCGTGTCCAGACCGAGGTCCTTCATGAGAGACTCGGCGGAGCACTCGCAGTTTCTGTCCCTGAGCACCAGCAGAACCTGTGTCTGCTTGGGATCGGGAAGCCCGCTCTTGGGGGCGTAGAGATACATGGTCCTGTCCTGTCCAGCGCCGCCTGCGGTGTCGTTCTCGGGTTCCCAGTTGGCTTTATTGACGCCGGGGACCTGCTCCAGGACGAGCTGTCCGGCAAGCGCTGAGAACTGTACGCGGGGATCCATCTTGTTATTCATATCGTCATTCTCCTGTCTGAGTGCGTGGATAAGAGATCTTCGGGGTGATGGCTCTTGTGAAAAGGGTGCCGTGCAGTATCAGCTGCACGGCACCGTTCAGAAAACTTATACGGGGAACAGTATCGTGGAAAGACCTGCGACTACCAGGATGTGCATGATCCAAAGCGGTATCTGGTATTTCCAGAACTCTGTGATCTTGTATTTTCCCATTCCCATCGCAAGAGCCGGAAGTCCGTCGATCGGCATGAAGTAGTTGATCCATGCTGCCTTGACGCAGGCGAGTGTGAGGGCGATGGGGCTGTATCCGTACTGCAGGCAGAGCGCGATGCCGACCGGCGCGAAGATGAACAGCGAGCCGAATGATGCGCCTGTGAAGGTCGCGGAGACGGATGTGAGCAGGCAGAACACAAGGGTGAGCAGGAAGGGGCTGGGGCTTGCGCCGAGGACGCCCGCGATCTTCTCGCCGATGAGGGCTGTCAGTCCGCTGGCGGACATCGCTTCCGCGACGCCGATGACGGCGGCCATCATGATCATGAGGGGGCTGAACCAGTTTCCGAGGAGTTCCTGGAAGCTGACGCATCCGAAGATCAGGAACACTGCAGCGACAACTGCGGGGATTCCGTATCCGATCTCTCCGGGGATCTTGCTGAGGAAAGTCATGGAGAGAAGAAGGATGATGTAGCCGATATATACGACTGTCTGCTGAGTCTTCGTGAGCTTGGACTCGACTTTCGCTTCGAGGTTGACCTTCTCGCTTTCTTCGAGGTCGGAGATGTCATTGTCCGGCAGGAACTTGTAGGCCACCATGGACCAGAGCAGGAATACAACGGAGCTTACGATGTTGATGATCGACACCTTGCCGGTGGGAACGGAGACATCGCCGCCGCCTGCGGAGGAGATGAGGGACGCTACGAGACCTACGTAGAACGCAAGACCTGTGGGCAGCCAGGCGCCGAAACCGGTGGCCATACCTGCGGGAAGGACGATCTTGCTGGTGGGCAGAGCCTTATTATAGGGGATGGCGGATACGACCGTCAGGACCAGCAGATAGAATGCTGTGCCGCTGAGGAAGTTACCGACGACCATGACCGCGATGAGCAGCAGGACATAGTTGCGGTAGCCGCCCTTCTGAGCCATATTGCCCAGGAACTGCCTGAGTTTGCCCATGAACTCGGTCTTCTGAAGGGCTGCCATGCAGACCATGAAGCCGGCGATCATGACGACGTTCTTGTCGGTGAAGCCGCTGAATGCTGTGGCGACGTCCACCTGATTTGTCACTACGAGCAGAGCGGCTGCGATCAGCGCGGGAGCTCCGAAGGGAAGCTTGTCGCTGATGATCGCCACTACCATCGCGATGACGATGACCAGTGTGATGATCATAGATGCTGTCATAATAAAATCCTCCAATTTGTGTGATCCCACCACCCCGGCAGAATCTTCTCACTCTATTTTTGTGCGGCTATCATCCGCTCAAATACCTTTTCTATGAGGTCCGGCTCCCCGAACCCTCCGGACTTGGAGAGCATGTATCTCTCCTTTCCGTCTATCTCTATGCTTCCCAGCACCGTTCCCGGGAAGGGAGTTGGATGCGGCACCAGCTCGGTGACTCCGTTCTGTCTGAGGAACTCCAGCATGGTGTCCCCTCCGATGATGAAGATCATCATGCCGTCTATGCTTCTCATGACTCCGGAGGCTCTCTTCGCCATCTCGGAGGCGACTGCCTTCATCTGTTCGTCGATGCCCTCGCCCGTCACGTCGGATGAACCGGTGTCCAGGATGGCCATCTGCTCCTCTATCACCCCGAAGGATATCTGCCCGATCTGTGCTCCGGCTCCGGCTTCCGTGTCGAGATGATATCTGGGATATCCCCTCTTCTCGGCATCGTTGCACTGTATCAGCGAGATGGGATTGACGCTTCCGCACATGACCAGCATGCTGCTGCATCTCGGTTCGGCGCTCTTCTGCG
>JAFYZG010000198.1 GCA_017548825.1 Oscillospiraceae bacterium | reverse complement strand
CTGGATACCGTGCCGATGCTGTATCCGGATAACCGTGCAATGTCTTTGATAGTTGCCATTTTTCAATCTCTGATCCTGAAGTGCCGTAAACGTTACCGTAAACGTTTACGGTCAAATAAATCATAACGCTCCGACAGCCAAAATCAACTTGTTTCAGCGCATTAGAATGAACTTTGTTACAATGAACTAAAGACGCGTTTTCCGTTTGTTGAAAATGTCATCTGCTGTGGCTGAGGACCGTGGCTTACGGAGCATTTCGGGCAGCAAAAAACCGCCTGACATGCAGGCGGCTGTGTTATGGATCGATGTCATACGATTATGAGAGCAAGTTTTGCAGGCATGCAGACAGCCGTCTCGCCTTTGAGGCTTATCCAGCCGAATCCCTCACAGAGCTTGTCTGGGCAGAGGGAGTTAACGAATCTTATTCTTCCTCCGCTCACTTCAAATGTAGCGAGAAGATCGCCCTGCGCAGTATAGATGCCGTCTGAGTCCAGGGAGATGCGCATGATCTCGGTTCCGTCATATATCACCGATGCTTCGGCGCCGTGCGGACGGAACAGTTTAGGCAGAAGGAAAGCAGCCAGCGCCGTGAAGAGAAGCGCAGCTATTATGACGATATCCTTCTTTCTGAACACAGATCTCAAGGTCCGGCTCCTTCTTGAGAATAAACAGTCTCTAAATTATAATTCTTTACAACAGATAATAACAGATGGAGGAACGATTGATGCAGACGGCAAAGGAATTTGCGCAGCAGAACAGGGAGAATATCCTCAGGGACCTCAAGAGGCTGGTGGATATCAACAGTATAAAGGCGGAGCCGGAAGAAGGCGCGCCTTACGGAGCGGGAGTCAGGGCGGCTCAGCTTAAGGCTTTCGAGATAGCGAAGGAACTGGGCTTCGAGCAGACCGTCGACTGCGACGGGTTCATCGGTTATGCCCATTCGGGAAGGGAGGATAAGTTCCTGGGAGTCATCGGGCACCTGGACGTCGTTCCCGTTGGAGACGGCTGGGACAGAGATCCTTTTGATATGTACGAAAAGGATGGTTATGTCATGGGACGGGGTACCGGAGATGACAAGGGACCGCTTCTCGCGGCTATGTACGCCTGCAAATACCTGTTCGACAACAAGATACCGCTTAAGTATGGCATAAGGGTCCTCCTGGGCTGCGATGAGGAGTGCGGGATGAGCGACCTGGCCTATTATCTTGAGAATTATCCGGAACCGGTATTTGCGTTCACTCCCGATGCGGGATTCCCGGTAGGACACGGTGAGAAGGGGATATACAGTTCGGATCTGGTCTCGGCTCCGATAACTGACGGCAAGATCCTGTCCATTAACGGCGGAATGGCGTCAAATGTCGTTCCCGACAGATGCACGGTGACTCTGGATGCCGCGTATGCTGAAGCGGTAAAGAAAGCCGCGGAGGGAAGCGATTATTACGATATCACGGAAGAAGACGGGAAGATCACTGTCACTGCCAAGGGACAGGCGGCTCACGCCGGTATGCCCTGGGGCAGTCTGAACGCAAACCTGCTGGCCGTATCCCTGCTGCTCAAGGCCGGTATCCTGGAGGGAGAAGAGAAGAAAGCCGCGGAGTTCGTCTGCGATGTCATGAACGATCTGGACGGAGGTTTCATCGGCATAGCCGCAGAGGACGGCAGATTCGAGCCCAACTCCATCATCGGAGGAATGATCAGTCTCACGGAAGACGGCAGGCTCTGCCTCAACGTCAACAGCCGCTACAACACGGCGATCGCTCCGGAAGACATTGAGAAGAATATAGAAAACAAAGCTGCCGAGTGCGGCTTTGAGGTGCGGAACGTCGGAAACAGCGGTCCGTACTACCTCGAGCCCGACAGCCCGGCAGTAAAGCTTATGAATGAGATATACAACTCCGTCACGGGAAGGAACGACGAGCCCTACGTCATGAGCGGCGGCACATACGCCAGAATGATGCACAACGCGGTGGCATTCGGATGCGAGATGCCCGGAGAAGAAGCACCTGAATGGGTAGGCACCGCCCACATGAAGAACGAAGGCCTCTCCATCGATATACTGCTGAAATCAGTGGAGATCTACGCAGAGACTCTTATGAGACTCCAGGAAGTGGATTTCTGATCCTGCTATTTAGCCCATCCGTTAGAGCGCTCTACTGCCCGGTCGAATCCGGCAGTCAGGCGCTCTCTTTTTTCTGCGTCTATCTCCGGTGAGAATTTCTTTTCCACGGCCCAGCTGCTCTTGAGTTCGGCTTCGTCCTTCCAGACGCCTACCGCAAGACCTGCGAGACACGCAGCACCGAGCGCGGTGGTCTCGAGGGTGCGGGGACGTATGATATCAATGCCTGTGATGTCGGACTGGAACTGCATCAGGAAATCGTTGGCGCTGGCTCCGCCGTCTACCTTGAGCTCTGTCAGCTTATATCCGATGTCGGCTTCCATCGCGTGCAGCACCGAGTTCGTCTGATATGCTATGGACTCCAGAGCGGCTCTGATGATGTGATTGCGGTTTGCCCCGCGGGTGAGTCCCACGATGGTGCCCCTGGCGTACATGTCCCAGTACGGCGCTCCGAGCCCCGTGAATGCCGGCACGATGTAGACGCCAGCAGTGTCCGGCACTTTCTTTGCGTAGAATTCCGTGTCCGCCGCGGTCTCGACCAGCCCCATCTCGTCTCTGAGCCACTGAACGACCGCGCCTGCCACGAATACGCTTCCTTCCAGGGCATAAGAGACCCTGTCGGGACCTGTTGCCGCGACAGTTGTGACCAGTCCGTTCTTGCTGTATACGATCTCGTCGCCGATGTTCATCAGAGTGAAGCAGCCGGTGCCGTATGTGTTCTTTGCGTCGCCCTTCTCGAAGCATGTCTGTCCGTAGAGAGCGCTCTGCTGGTCTCCGGCGATGCCCGCGATCGGGATGCTGACTCCGCCCAGTTCCATATATCCGTAGATCTCGCTGCTTGAGCGTACCTCGGGAAGCATGGAGCGGGGGATATCCAGCTCTTCCAGCAGCCTGTCGTCCCAGCACTGGTTGCGGATGTCATACAATATCGTTCTGGAGGCATTAGTGCGGTCGGTCATGTGGACCTTCCCTCCGGTGAATTTGTACAGGAGCCAGCAGTCGATCGTTCCGCAGAGCAGTTCGCCGTTCTCGGCCTTCTCTCTTGCACCGGGGACGTTGTCCAGGATCCATTTGATCTTGGTGCCGGAGAAATATGCGTCTATGAGAAGACCTGTGGTCTGACGGATATAGTCCGACAGTCCTTTCTTCTCCAGTTCCTCACAGATATCCGCCGTGCGCCTGCACTGCCAGACGATGGCGTTGCAGATGGGAACTCCTGTTGTGCGGTCCCATACGACGACGGTCTCTCTCTGGTTGGTTATGCCTATGGCGGCGATATCGCGCACATCGACGCCGCTCTTTGCGACGGCTTCCTGCATGACCGAGAGCTGAGTGAGGTAGATCTCTATCGCGTCATGCTCGACCCATCCCTCTTTTGGATAGTACTGGGTGAATTCTCTCTGGGATACCGCCACGATGTTCTGATGCTCGTCGAACAGTATCGCCCTGGAACTGGTGGTGCCCTGGTCTGCGGCTAGGATATATCTGGCCATGTTTACCTCCGGAT
>JAFYZG010000197.1 GCA_017548825.1 Oscillospiraceae bacterium | reverse complement strand
CTCCTCATTCTCCTGAAACACCGCGTAGAAGCGGAAGGAGTTGGTCATCCTCTCTCCCGCGAGGCCGACGATAAGGCCTCCCCTCTCGGTGCGGGCTATCTGGTCTGTTTCTACCAGGTGCCTGAGAAGGATCCGGTAGTCATCCTGACTGATCTTCCTGAACGGAGTGAGGTTCAGCACCTTTGACGCAAGCGCCGCGGGGCTCAGTTCCCCTTCCCCTGCGAGAGTGCACAGAGTCTGGTGGTACAGGAGGCTGAACGGGAGTCTGTCGGTGTTCTGAGGCTCCACCCACTTCGACTCGCGGTACAGCTGAACGAGCGCTATGCCCTGCAGCAGCTTCCAGGGAACTGTGCTGGGAAGAAGAGATCGGGGTTCAGGCTGCTCCTCCCGCATGACGAACCACATCTCGTTGGGCTGTCCGCGCCTTCCGGTCCTGCCCATCCTCTGCAGGAACGAGGAGACGGTATACGGCGCATCGATCTGGAACGCACGCTCCAGCCTTCCAATATCTATTCCCAGTTCAAGCGTCGCCGTGGTGACGGTTGTCTGGAACTGATCGTCATCCTTCATGATCTCCTCGGCGCTCTCCCGGAATGACGCTGAGAGGTTGCCGTGGTGTATGAGGAACCTGTCCGGCTCATGCTTCGCCGCGCAGTAACTCCGCAGTGACGTGGTCACCGCTTCGCATTCCTCCCTGGAGTTGACGAAAACGAGGCATTTTCTTCCTCTGGTGTGCTCAAAGATATACCCGATCCCGGGATCCGCGTTCTCCGGAGCCTCGTCTGTAGGTTCCTGCTCCGGCACGGGAACATCTTTTACCTCGGTCCCGTCAGCCGCCTGTTTCCCTGTGACGTAGAAATGCTCCATGGAGATTCGCCATCTCGCCCCGGGCTCAGTGACTTTCGGTATTGCGGTCTTTCTTCCTGTGCCCGCAGAGAGCAGTTCGCCTGTTTTCTCGGGATCTCCGATGGTGGCGGAAAGTCCTATCCTTCTGGGATTCACTCCCGCAAGCCTGGACAGCCTCTCTATCAGGCAAAGTGTCTGTGCTCCTCTGTCGCCCCTCAGGAGCGAATGTATCTCGTCTATCACTATGAATCTTAGATCCCCGAACAGCGATGTCAGCGCTGAGTGCCTGTGCATCAGCAGCGCCTCCAGAGATTCCGGCGTGATCTGCAGAATGCCGGAAGGTTTCTTCATGAGCTTGTTCTTGTGAGACTGCGCCACGTCGCCGTGCCAGTGCCACACCGGTATCTCCGCCTCGTCGCACAGATCGTTCAGTCGCATGAACTGGTCGTTGATCAGCGCCTTGAGAGGCCCTATATAAAGCGCTCCTATCGTGCTGGGCATATCCTCGGAGAACAGCGTAAGTATCGGAAAGAACGCCGCTTCAGTTTTGCCTGAGGCAGTTGAAGCTGACAGCAGGAGGTTGTCATCCGAGTTGAAGATGACGTCCGCCGCAGCCACCTGGACTCCCCTGAGGGATTCCCATCCGTTCCTGTAGATGAACTCCTGTACAAAAGGGGCATATCTGCTGAATATATCCATATCACACCTCAGATATCGAACTCTGCGAATTCTTCGTCCTGCACCTGCTCATCCATTTCGCTTTTGGCAAACGCGAACGAATCGGATGACAGTATCGAAGCCACAGTGGAACCCGGATTCTGGTAAACGATGTCAAGAAGTTCAATGAAATCCCTGATTATCTCTCTCGGGGTGATGTTGACATCGGCTCCCACCCTTCCGTACTCGATCTTAATGAAGTCGATCAGCTCATCCTGACCTATCTTTCTCTCATAATCGAAGAGCACGGCATGGATATCCGCCAGTTTCTCCACCAGCACCAGCATCTCCTCGTTCGACAGAGGCTGCAGCCTGATCACGGGTGCAAGAAGATCGGTCATGCCTTCTCTTGCGAACTTTCCTTCCGCCAGTCTGGAGCGTAAAGCTTCATAACTGTACACCCCTCTTCTGGTGTCCTCCAGCGTCTGAGGTGTCCCGCTCATCACGATCCCAAGATACGATGCCCTTCCCTGAAGAGTGTCATTGTACATCGTGAGTATCTTCTCATAGTTGTACTGTCTGGATATGGTGTTCGTTATCTTGTATATGTTCACAAGCTCGTCGATGAGGACGATGAGGCCAGAATATCCTGCCTGCACGAGGAAACTCGCAAACAGCTTCAGGTAGTCATACCAGTCATCATCGGTGATGATTATGTTGATCCCCAGCTCCGACTTTGCTTCCGACTTTGTCGAGTATTCTCCGCGGAACCACTTCACGATGCGGTTCTTCGTCTCGTCATCGTTCTCAAGATAAGAGCGGTAATACATGACCAGCAGCCTTGAGAACTCAAAGCCGTGGATCATGTCATTGAGCCCCGCAACAGCCTGGCGTATCTTCTTCTCAGCGACAGGCGGAAAATCCGGAGAACCCGGGTCGATGCCGGACTCCTCCTGGGCGCTCTGCATAGCGGCGTTTATCCACCGGTCAAGGATGAGCGTGAGCGCTCCTCCTTCCGGTCTTGTCTTTGTAGACATATTCTTTATAAGTTCTCGGTACGTCGCGAGCCCCTGGCCTCTCGTCCCCTGCAGTCTTCTTTCCGGAGAGAGATCCGCATCCACGACCACGAACCCGCGATCCATGACATGTCCGCGTATCGTCTGCAGCAGGAAGCTCTTGCCGCTTCCATATCTTCCTACGATAAACCGGAACGAGGATCCCCCCTCCGATATGATGTCCACATCGTGAAGGAGCGCATTTATCTCGTTCTCCCTGCCGACCGTTATGTAGGGTAGCCCTATCCTCGGGACTACCCCTCCCTTGAGGGAATTGATGATCACCGAAGCGATCCTTTTGGGTATCTTCAAGCGAGTGCTCCTTTCACTTCTTCCAGATAATCATCCACTATCACCGGAGTATCCCCGTCGAATTCGATAGCGGTGTCGCCTATCAGCTCATATAATTTTTCGTTTACTGAATCGCACAGCAGAGATAGCCTGAATCCGAACTTCCCTATCTTGCCGGGATCTCCGGAAAGGATCGCCTGCAGCAGTTCTCTCTCTTCCTCATCGAGGATGGATATCCTCTCCTCTTCCTCCATGACTGCAGCTGCCGCAGCTTCAGGCTCTTCAGCCGGTACAGCGGTCTCTGCCGCATCGCTCTCCCTGAACTCTTCCTCACTGCCGGGCACTATCAGTTTTTCCTTCATGATCTCGGAGCTCTTCCTGATGTCATCAAGGATCGACATGTCGAATACGACTTTCCTTCGCTCGGCCTGCCTTCTCTCCTCCAGCATCTCCTGAAGAGCCTTTGAGGCTAGTTTCTTTTTCTCCTTTGTCCAGCCGCTGTCCTTGAGAAGGCTCGTATACCCGTAGTGCTCCCTGAGCAGATGATCAGCCTCGTGGAATATCATCCTGAGGTCATTGTTGTCCTTCTGTCTTCCCAGTCCCGACCAGCTCCAGTTCGTTCCCCTGCACCTGTACTCGGAGAAATCAGATACGGTACATGTGTACATCCTGGGGGCTTTGTAATCAAAGAACACTGCGTTCCTGAACATGTTCTTTGACACGG